>DASUAN010000144.1:0-2941 GCA_035763765.1 Candidatus Deferrimicrobiaceae bacterium | reverse complement strand
GTGACGAAGCGTATGCGGGGAGATCCGTTCGCGGATTCCGGCTTCTCCTGCCCACTTTCCGATCCGGCTCCACAGCGTCTGGCGGGTGATCGGCCGTCCCAGGCGGGAGAGAAACAGGACGTTGCCCGCTCCCTTCTTCTTGAGGAACCTGGGGCGCCACTCCTTGATATAGGAAAGGAGCGTCTCCAGGGCAGGCTCGGCGATGGGGACGACCCGTTCCTTCCCCCCCTTTCCGATGACGCGGAGGAACCCGGCATGGACGTCGACGTTTTCGAGCCGAAGCGACACCACCTCCGAGGCGCGAAGTCCCGAGGCGTACAACAGCTCGAGCATCGCCCGGTCCCGCATCCCCTCGGGCGTCTTGCCGTCCGGGGCGGACAGCAGACGTTCCACCTCGGACAGGGTCAGGTACTTGGGGAGAGGACGGCCGGTCTTCGGCCCCCGCGCCTCCGCGATCGGGCTTGCGGTCAGCTTCCCTTCCCGCACGAGGTATCGGAAGAAGGAGCGGACCGTGGAGACATGGCGCGCGACGCTTCGCGCCGAGAGCCCCTCGTCCCGCAGGGACGAGAGGAACGCGAGGAAATGCGAGCGGGAAAAATCGGGAAGCCCCACGCCCGCGGCGACAAGGAACGAGACGAACCGCCGCATGTCGAATCCGTACGAATCGACGGTGTTGCCGGAAAGCCGACGCTCGGTCCGCAGATGAAGGAGAAAGCCGTCCGCGAGGACGTCGATGTCCATGGCGCCTACCATCTCCGGGGTTGCAGGGCCGCGTCTTCCGGAACGCCCTCGTCATCGGGCACGCCGGGGCGGATCTCGCGGATGGTCGACTCCATCGTGTAGAGATCGATGACGGCGCAGGTCGGCTTCCCGCTCAGGAAGCCGCACGCCTCGCCGGGGTTCAGGATCAGGGCCCGGCCGATGCGCATCGTCAGGGGGCGGTGCGTGTGGCCGAAGAGGATCAGGTCGAACTTTCCCCCTTCGCCGATCTCCTTTTGCAGTTCGTCAAACGCATGGGCCATGAGGATCTTCCGGCCCCCGACCTCGGGCATGTGGGGCCCCGGGTGGAACGCGTTGCCGGAAACGGCCTGCAGACCCTCCCGGTCCGCGTCGTTGTTCCCGTAGACGCCGATCAGCGGGATCCCGCCCCCCCGGAACGCGGCGAGCGTGTCGGGTCGGCAGACATCGCCCAGGTGGAGGATCACCCCGACCCCTTCCGTCCGAAAAAGGGCGAGCGCGCCCTCGGCGCAGATCCGCTGGTCATGCGAGTCGGAGAGGATGCCGGCCTTCATCGCATTTCGCTCCCCTAGCCGCCGATCGCCTCGAGAAGCGCCCTGCGGATCTCCTCGAGGCGTTCCGGAAGGACGATCTTCTTCCCTTCCCCGTCCATCAGGTAAAAGACGTCGGCCACCTGGTCCGCCTTCGTCGAGATCTTCGACAGGACGATGTCGAGCCCGAGGTCGGCGAGCGTGCGGGTGATGTCGTAGAGAAGGCCGATGCGATCGTAGGTGAAGATGTCGACGACAGTGTACCGGGAGGAGACCGAATTGTCGAAGACCACGCGGGTGGGACGATACCGGGAAACCTTTTCCCGGACGAATCTCGGGACCTTCCTCTCGGCGATCAACGCCTCGACGGTCGTTTCTCCTCCCAGTACGGCCGAGAGATCCGTGGCCACGCGGTCCTTTTTCGGATCGTCTTTCAGGCTCTTGCCCAGGTAGGTCACGTAAAAGGTGTCCAGGGCGACTCCGTCGACGGAGGTCGAGATCGAGGCGTTGAGGATGTTGACCCCGTTGACCGACAGCGTGCCGGCGATCTTGGAGAAGAGCCCGTGTTCGTCGGGGCAGACGATGATGATCTCGGAGGTGCCGGATTCGGGGGAGTCGAACGCCTCGATCCGGGGGGTGACCCCGTCGTAGGAGGAGAGGAGCCGCAGATGATCGGGAAACCGTGCGTCGGGCGTCCCCAGGAAATACCGGTCGTCGAACCGGGAGAGGTATTTCGAAACGTCTTCGGCGGGGAACCCGGAGAGCATCTCGCGGACCTGCTCGCGGCGCTGCTTCGGCCGTTCGATGAACGGACGCTTGAGCTTCCCCGTCTCGAGGAAGTTCTTCCCCTTTTCGTAGAGCTCGAGCAGCAGCATCCCCTTCCACTGGGTCCACACGTCCGGGCCGACCGCGCGCAGGTCGGCGTAGGTGAGAAGGTAGAGCAGATCGAGACGATCCGGCGTTCCCACCGTCTCGCTGAAACCGAGGATCAGCTCGATGTCGTGCATGTCCCTCCGCTGGGACGAGTGCGCCATGAGAAGGTGGTGCTCCACGAGGAAGACGAGGTCGTCGATCTCCTGCCGGGATAGGCCGAGCCGCTCCCCGACCCGGGCGACGATCTCCGCACCGATGCGGGACTGGCCGTGTCCCTTTCCCTTTCCGATGTCGTGGCACAGGATCGCGAGGACCAGGAGGTCCTTCCGGGGGATCTTCCGGTAGAGGGCGAGAAATTCCTCCTCGTCCCGGGTGCGACGGCTCTTCACCAGGAGGCCGGGAAGGACGCTCGCCGCGAGGATCAGGTGGATGTCGACGGTGTAGACGTGGTAGATGTCCCGCTGGACCCGGAAGGACAGGGAAGCAAACTCGGGGATGTACCTTCCCAGAAACCGGCACTCGTGCATGAAGAGCAGGGTTTCCCGCAGGTGGTTCGGGTCGGACAGGATCGCCAGGAAGAGCCTCGCCGCCCGCTTGTCCCGGCGGAACTCGGGGCCCAGCGCCGGCAGGGCGCGCTGGATGCTCTTCTTGGCTTCCGCCGTGGGGACGGAACGGGTCTTCTGCATGGCGCGGAAGAACTCGAGGATCTTCAGGGGCTCCTCCCGGAAGGAGACGCCGCCCAGGGGAGCCAGCTTCCCCCGGTAGAGGACCCCGACGCCGGCGACCTTCCTCTTCCGGAG
>DASUAN010000143.1:0-7602 GCA_035763765.1 Candidatus Deferrimicrobiaceae bacterium | reverse complement strand
ATCTCGAAGCCGAGCTTCTTGGCATATGCCTCGGCGCCCGCCATCACGTCCCGGGCGAATTCATCGTCCTCGTACACCAGCGCGACCCTCTTCGCGGTCGGATCCGTCTTCTTTAACAGATTGAGGGTCCCCCGGTGATAGAACGATGCGGGGCCGATCGTCTGGACGATGTACTTGAATCCCTGCTTGAAGATGCTGTTGCTCGCGCCGCCGTGATCCAGGTAGATCATCTTGTATTTTTCGGCGACGGGGGCCCCGGCCAGGGTCAGCCCGGAGGTGTACGGGGCCAGCGTGAAGTGCACCTTGTCGACCGTGATCAGTCTTTCCAAGAGGCTCGTCACGGCTTCCTTCTTCGATTCGCAATCGTACTTGATGTATTTCAGGGGAACCCTTTTCCCCTCGAGCTTCACGCCGCCATAGGTGTTGTTGACCCAGTCGACGATCGCCTCGACCCCGTGGACCGACTGTTCCCCCGCTTTTGCGTGCGTTCCCGAGATGGTTGCGGGTTCGCCGATGAGGATCTGCGCCGGGGGTGCCGCGAAAACCGGCTGAGCAAAAAACAAACATGCGAATGCAACGAAACAGAACGCGGCAATGCCTTTCAGATTTTTCATCTCTTCCTCCTTTTCTGGAACTGTTCCTTTCCCCGCGGATCCGCGCTGCATCCTGTCGTGATGCAGCGAAACATCTCTTGTGGGGCAAATATTCATTATTTTTTTCCACTATTTTCGACGAACGTAATGAATGGGGTACGGTTTTAAAATAGGGGAAAGGATATGGTGGTGTCAAGGATATCCATGATGCCCTCCCACGTTCGCCGCGAAAAGGGGCTGAGCCGGCCGAGCCGGTGCTTCGGGATAACGGAAGCGGTTTGCCCAGGGAACGCGTAAGCATTCATTCGGTGACCACAATGTCCACCCTTCCCCTGCGTCGGGTGACCTCCACCCCGACTCCCCAGCGGTTTCTCCGGATCGTCATGTCGACGGAGCTCCGGCCGACCACGAGGTTCCCGATCCCCACTTCCGTAAGGAAATCGGGCAAAACCGGACGCCGCGGACCAGGCTTGGGGGGAGCAGGATAGGGGATAGATCGTCAGGCCCTCCCCGGTATGGCGATCGCATTCCGGTCAGGCGAAGCAGATGCAGTAGCCGTTGTCGATCCCCAGCCTCGATTCGTCCCTCGTCTTCCGAATACCCGCGCAGGCGATCCGGGTTTTCGCCATCGAGGAATAAATCCGTGGTTTCGCCGAGTTCCGGCTCCGGTCCTCCTCCGGGATGTCCTTTGTCGCTGCGTGAAGGATCGCCTTTTCCGTCAGCGCCTCGTACGCCTCGTAGAAGGGGTGGGCCATCGCGATGTCGCCCCGCGGGTCCCGCATGTGGTACCAGCAACCCCCTCCATGGAAGAGACGGAAGTCGGTCACCTTCCCCTGGTCCCGGGGCAGGACGGTGAACGAGCGGATTCTTTGGACCGCCGCCCCTTGGCGCCACAGCCTCTCGATCTCGCCGGGAACGTAGCCCCCGCGCTCGTTGAGCAGGGATCCGAGGTTGTAGGACGTGTCGTGCATCGTGGTGGCGCACGGGTGGAGCACGCCGTCGGCGTTGATCCCGAGGATGGTGTACCCGGCGCCGCACAGGTCCTTCCTCGGACCGTTGGAGGCGATCGCCTCGAAGATCTTGTCGTTGGTGATCTTGATCTTCGTCCGGATCCCGTCGCCTTTCGCCTGCCGGACCGTCTCCTTGCACGCCGTGACGACGTTGATGAGTTCGGAAGGCGAGAGCCTCGCCGTGTCCCCGTCGCGCGCGTTTCCGGCGTGGACGACGTAGATGAGGTGGTGATAATCGATGCCTCGGTTCCCCTCCGACGTTTCCGCGAGGAGACGGGTCAATTCCGGGATGCGCCGGACGGTTTGCGGCGTCGGGGTCGAGCTCACTCCCACCCGCACCCCTTTCCGCAGGAGATTCCGGATCCCCGCCCTCGCCCGGTCGAACGACCCGCTGCCGCGCAGGAAAGAATTCGTCTCCTCGTCGGGCCCCTCCAGGCTCACCTGGACGACAAGGCGCTCCCGAAAACGGGAGAGTTCGTCCGCCCGTGCGGGGGTGATGAGCGTCCCGTTGGTGAAGAGGATCGCCCGGGATCGCTTCGTCGCTCCCTCGATCAGGTCAAGAAGGTCCTCCCGGAGCATCGGCTCCCCCCCGGTCAGGTAGAACACCTCCGCCCCGAGGCGGCGGCATTCGTCCATCATCGCGAGCAGCGCGTCCTTCCCGACGCGCCTCCGGTCTCCCGCCACCCGTTCGTAGGTGTAGCAGTGCCGGCACGCCATGTTGCACTCGAAATTGGTGACGATCCAGACCTCGTGGAGTTTCTCGGGCTTCAGGATCGCGTCCCGGGGGAGGAGTTCCCCGGGGATCGGCTCGGTCGCGAGGAACTCCTTCCTCGCGAGGTCCGCGGTGAATTTGTGCAGCAGGGGTTCGGGATCCTCGGGGGGGAGGACCCCCGCGGCGGCGCATTCAAAAGCGGCTTCTCGGACCGTTTTCCCCGGAAGCGCCCGAAGGATTTCCAACCCGCTTCGGTTCAGGCAGATCCAGTTCGCCCGGTCCCGGTCGATGGCGACGAACACGCCGTCCTTCTCCCGGACGAGGAATTCGGGGACGTGGAAGCGGCCCCCGGGGGATATCGGCAGGGCCATCGGGTTCTCACTCCTCCTCGAGCGTCTGGAAGGCCTGCACGGCGTGGACGAGGGACGCCCCTCCCCGGATGACGGCAGCGATGTGGATCGCCTCGGCCATCTCTTCCCGGGTGGCGCCCGACGATGACGCCCCCTTGGCGTGGACGTCGATGCAATACGGACACTGGATCGCGTGGGCCACCGCGAAAGCGATCAGTTCCTTGGTTTTTTTCCCGAGCGCGCCTTCCGCGAACGCGGCGGCGGACCACGCGTTGTACGCTTCGTACGCCTCCGGCGCGTACTCCTTGAAATCGGGGTAGGCGTTCAGATCGGTGCTGGTGTAGAGGGGACGGGACATTTCGGGCTGCCTCCGAGGAAAAGTCTCGTGCAGTTTATCACAACGCCGGTCGGCGAACGGTCTCCTTGACATCGCTCCCGCTACGCAAATAAGGTTCATTTCAGAGCGCGGAGTCGGGGGAGGAAGGCCATGAAGACCGAACTGGTGGTCGGGGATATCCGGAAGCACAGGGCAGGGATGCTCGTCGTGAACCTTTTCGAGGGAACGTCGAAACCCGGAGGGGCGACCGGAGCCGTCGACAAGGCGATCGGCGGGGCCATTTCGGCGGCGATCCGCGACGGCGATTTCCAGGGGAAGTGGGGGGAGACCCTCTTTCTTCGACCCGGGGGCGGGGTCCTTTCGCCCCGGGTTCTGGTGGTCGGGCTCGGACCGAAGGAGAAGTTCACCCTGGACCGCGTCCGTCAGTCCGCCCTGCCCGTGATGCGGATGGCGATGAAGAAGAAGATCACGACGGTGGCCTCCGTGCTGCACGGGGGGGGAGCGGGGGGACTCGATCCGGAGGAGGCCGCCCGGTTCCTCGGACTGGGGGCCGTCCTCTCCGGATTCGAATACGATCGGTACAAGTCGGAGAAAGAGGGCAGGGTGACCCGGTTTCAGCTGGTCGAGGCGAACCGGGATGCATCGCGTCGGATCGCCAGGGGACTCGCCTGCGGTGCGAAGCTCGGAGAGGCGATCAACTGGGGACGGACCCTGGTGGCGTCGCCACCCGGCGACCTTCGCCCGGACGCGCTGGCGAGGGCGGCAAGAAGCCTTTCCGGAGGGAAGATCCGCGTCAAGGTATACGGCAGGAAGGAAGCCGAGGCGTGGAAGATGGGAGGGCTTCTCGCGGTAGGGAAGGGGAGCGAGGTTTCCCCGCGGCTCATCGTCGCCGAGTACCGCGGCGGACGCCCGGGGGGCCCCTGGGCGGCTCTCGTCGGAAAGGGGGTCACGTTCGACACGGGCGGCATCTCCCTCAAGAAGTGGGAAGGGATGGAGAAGATGAAGTACGACATGGCGGGAGGCGCAGGAATGCTGGCCACGGTTCGCGCCGCGGCCGCACTCGGGATGCGCAGGAACATCGTGGCGATCGTCCCCGCCGTGGAGAACATGCCGTCCGGGAACGCCTACCGGCCCGGCGACGTCCTCCGGATGATGTCGGGCAAGACGGTGGAGGTCCTCTCCACCGACGCCGAGGGGAGGTTGATCCTCGCCGATGCGATCACGTTCGCCAGAAAGCGGTATCGCCCGGAGGTTCTCCTCGACGCCGCCACCTTGACCGGTGCGTGCGTGGTGGCGCTGGGAAGTCTCACGATGGGGATGATGGGCAACGATGCAACGCTTCTGAAGCGGATGCGGGAGGCCTCGGAGGCCTCGGGGGAGCGGGCCTGGGAACTGCCGCTCCACGAGGAGTACTTCGAGCAGATCAAGAGCGAGATCGCCGACCTGAAGAATATCGGGGGGCCGGAGGGAGGCGCCATCACGGCCGGTTCTTTCCTGAAGGAATTCGCGGGGGAGACCCCCTGGGTCCACATGGACATCGCCGGGGTGGCGTGGATGGAGAAGGAGAAACTGGGGTACGCACCCGGCCCGACGGGGGTGCCGGTCCGGCTTCTCGTGGAATTCCTGCGAGGAGGAAGGGAGGGCGCCTAGCGCCTGATCCCCGGGAGGAAAGAATGTCCGACACGCCGCCGCGTTTGTCCGAAGCCGAAGGGTTCATCGCCTGTCCGCACTGTACGATCCAGATCCCGGCGAACGCCTCCGTATGTCCCCACTGCCAGCAGATCCTCCAGCCGGCGGAACTCCCGCCACCCCCGGATTCCTTCCCGGCGTGGAAGCCGACTTCCGACTCGGCCTGGGCCCGTTACGGGAAGTGGGTCGCGGCGGCGGGGCTGGTCTTCCTGGCTTTTCTCGTCCTTTTCCTGGTGTACCGGCGGGGGGTTGCGTACCGCTTGAGGGTCGTCTCCGACCCCGTGCTGCCGGTCCAGGTGGAGGTGGAGAGGATCAAGGACGCGGTGGTTCTCCGCGGAACGGTGACCAACCGGGGGGACGACATCCCCGACCTTTCGCTCCGGTCGGTCGGCGTCATCGTGGAGTTCGCTTACCGGGACGGCCGCCGGGAAAAAAAGACGGTCTTCTCGAAGGCCGAGTTCCGCGGGGAGGGAGCGCTCCTCCGCGGGGAGACGGGAACATTCGAAGTGGAGGCGTCGGCGGACGGTCTTGCGCAGATCGTGCTGCGGAGCGAGATCGTGGACTTGGGGTCGAGGCGCCGACTCATCCCTCCCCGCGGGAGGTGAGCCACCGCCGCGTGCGGGGGCAGGCCGGAAAGGAGCGGCTTCGGGCCCAGCGGGCCAGCCGGGTCACGTCGTCCGCGGTGTCGACATCGAATCCGGGAGGAAGGAGCGCGTAAGGGATCCCCGCCTCCCGGCATCGGCGGGAAACCTCGGAAAGAACCGACCCCGTTCCCCATGGCACACCCCGGAAGAGGGAAGGGACGGGAGCCGGGAGCCCGATGAGGTAGAATCCCCCGTCTTCGCTGGGGCCGAAAACGGCGCCGGCGGAGCAGGCGAGTTCCCGGAAGGCGGCCCGCACGAGCGGTGCGGACAGAACCGGGCAATCCCCGCCGACGAGGACGGCCCGCCCGCACCCCCTGGCGAAAACGGCATCGAAGGCGGCCGCCATCTTCCTGCCGAGGTCCCCTCCGGATTGGGGAAGCGGTTCGAAGCCGGAAAACGGATCCCGGCGGAAGAACCGTTCGCTTCCGGGCGGGGAGAAGAACAGGTATCGATGAACCCGCTTCAGCCGAGCCATTTCCTCCGCGGTGTCCGCAAGAAGGCACGCGAAGAGGGCAGCGGCGTCCGCCGGGGGGAAGGGAGGGCAGAGCCGCGTCTTGACCTGCCCGGGGATCGGGGCCTTCGCCAGCAGGATCAGCGCGTCCTTGTCCATCGCGGGGATTCCCCCTTCCGGCTTCGCCTGGGACGGTCCCTATTGTACCGGTTTTTTTCGGAGAACAACGGATTGCCAGATTTCCGGCGCGCGGGTAAGATATTGGCCTTTACCGATGCCGCGTGAGGGGAGAGCCATGAAGGAGAAAGCCGGGAGAGTCCTTTCCATCGGCCTTCCGAAGGGCAGCCTGCAGGAGTCCACGATCAAGCTCTTTCGGAAGGCGGGATTCACCATCTCGGTGGGACCCCGCAGCTACATCCCGTCCATCGATGACGAGGAGCTGTCCGGGCTTCTGATCCGCGCCCAGGAGATGGCCCGGTACGTGCAAGACGGGATCTTAGACCTCGGGCTGACCGGCCGGGACTGGGTCATGGAGCAGAACGCGAAGGTGAAGGAGGTATGTCCCCTCCAGTATGCAAAGGGGGGGATTCGACCCGTCCGCTGGGTGGTGGCCGTTCCGAACGAATCTCCCATCCGGCGCATCGAGGATCTGAACGGGAAACGGGTGGCGACCGAGCTCGTCCAGTACACGCGCCGTTACCTCCGGGAGAGGGGAGTCGAGGCGAACGTGGAGTTCTCGTGGGGGGCCACGGAGGTGAAGGCGCCGCGGCTTGCCGATGCGATCGTGGAGCTGACCGAGACGGGAAGCACGCTGATGGCCAACAACCTGCGGATCGTGGACACCATCCTGGAGTCCACCACCGTCCTGATCGCCAACCGGAATGCCTGGAAGGACCCCTGGAAACGGAAGAAGATCGAAAACATCGCGATGCTGCTGAGCGGCGCCCTCCGGGCGGAGGAGAAGGTCGGGCTGAAGATGAACGTCCAGCGCGCCGACCTCGACCGGTTGCTCAAGGTCCTTCCCGCCCTCCAGAACCCGACGATCTCGTCGCTCAGCGAGGCGGGGTGGTTCAGTCTCGAGGTCATCGTGGACGAAAAGACCGTCCGGGAACTGATCCCCGTGCTGAAGAACTCGGGAGCTTCCGGCATCGTCGAATATCCGCTCAACAAGGTGATCCCGTAGCCGCGACCGACGCTCTCCGGGAGGCGCTCTCGGCGTCTCTTCGCGCATACGGGGCCGCCGACCTGTCGACCGACCCCGTCCGGTTCCCCCGCCGGTTCCCGGACCGGGCGGATGCGGAGGTCGCCGCCTTCGTCGCCGCCTCCTTCGCGTTCGGCAACGTCACGCAGATCCTGAGGTTTCTCGAAAAGATGTTCCATCTCCTCGGGCCGTCTCCCTGCGCAGCGTTGACGGGCCGCCGACCTGTCTCCGCGTCGCGGGTCGCGGGGCTTTCCCACCGTTTCATCACCTGCCGCGGGGTCCACCGGTTCCTCCTCTGTCTGCGGGCGGCCCTTCTCGAACACGGATCCCTGGAGGCGCTCTACCGGCGGGGGATGGCCCGTCCAGAGGGCGGGACGCGGGCGTGGCTCGCCGATTTCCTTTCCTGGTTTCGGACCGCATGGGGGGAAGAGATCCCGAGGGAGGGGAAATTCCTGTTTCCCGATCCACGAAGGGGCTCGGCGTGCAAGCGTCACAACCTGTTTCTGCGGTGGGTGGTCCGGGGGGGAGACGGGGTGGATCTCGGGATCTGGACGGCCCTCTCCCCGCGCGAGTTGATCGTCCCTCTCGACACGCACATGGCGAGAATGGGGAAAT
>DASUAN010000142.1:0-3256 GCA_035763765.1 Candidatus Deferrimicrobiaceae bacterium | reverse complement strand
AGGTCATGCACCGTCTGCGGGGTGGATCATGCCCTCGATTCCCCACGGGCGGAAAAAGGCCCGCAGGGCAGGGAGCGGTGCCCATACCTGGGACGGCGGTACCCCGATCTGCGGGCGGCCCACGACCTGATCTATTTCGGCAAATGGAGAAGGATGGAGGCCACGACGACCGACATCCGGCGGGCGTACCAGCAGATCGGAAGGCATTTGAAGGCGATCGGCGAGGTTCTGGCCACGAAGGATCTTCCCGCGGCGAGGCGGGATCTCGGCAAGGCGATCGAAGCATACCGGGCGGGGGATCCCAAGGGAGAATCTCCGGACGCCCTGCGCTACATGGACCACGCTCTCTCCTATGCCCACACGGTGATCGACGATCTCCTCCACGAGGAGGGGCACCCCCCCCACGACTCGATGGAATTCTCGGAATGGTACGATGCGGTGGAGGTGCCGTTCAAGGAAGAGTGGTGAGAGGCAACGGGAACCGAGGAGGACAGCGATGATTCCGCTCGATCGATACCCCAGGGAAATCGGCTTGCGCGACGGGGCCCGGCTTACCCTGCGCCCGATGGTGCGGGAGGACGCGGACCGGCTCTGGGATTTCTTCCGCCGGATCCCGCCGGAGGACAAGATGTACTTCCGGGAGGACGTAAGCCGGAAAAAAGTGGTGGAACGGTGGGCGGAAAATCTCGAATACGATTCGGTGCTTCCCATTCTTGCCCTCGAGGGGGACCGCGTGGTGGGGGATGCGACTTTGCATCGGAACCAAAACGGATGGAAGCAGCGCGTCGGGACGATCCGGATCCAGGTCGATCCGGATTTCCGGTATCGGGGCCTCGGAACGGCGATGCTCAGGGAAATGAGGCATCTGGGGGAGAAAGCCGCGCTTCACTATCTCATGGCGGAGGCGATCGAAGAGCAGCAGCCCGCCATCCGGGCGTTCGAGAAGATGGGGTTCGAGCGGGCGGCCTTCTTCCGGAACTTCGTGAACGACCAGAAGGGGGGACTCCACAACCTCGTCGTGTTGCTGTATCAAATGGGGGAGTCCGGAGGGGAGGCGCTTTCCTTCCCCTTGTGAGATTTTTTTCTAAAGTTCGGAGGCGGACCGCCCGATACGATTACCAGAAGGCGGTCGGGCGTCAGTCAACCGAATGAAAAGGGGGGACCCTTACGAGGTCCCCCGATTTTTTTTTGACGGGTTTCTCTCCCCCGCATATCATGAACTTTTGCCGACTCGTGAGGGGGCCGGTAGCGATCCATGGGGAATCCGAACTTTTTCCAACGTGCCAAGCGGTTCCTTCTGGGGGCTCCCCGCGACCTGTTCGACCCCAAGCTCTTCCACCGCATCTCCCTGATCGCCTTCTTCGCATGGGTCGGCCTGGGCGCCGACGGGATCTCCTCCTCCTGCTACGGTCCCGAGGAGGCCTACCTCGCTCTCGCCGATCACACCTTTCTGGCCGTCTTCCTGGCCATGGCCACGGTGATCACGGTCTTCGTCATCGCGGGCAGCTACGCCCGGGTCATCGAGAAGTTTCCGACGGGCGGCGGAGGGTACATCCTCGGTTCCAAGCTGTTGGGGAACCGGGCGGGAGTCGTCTCCGGCTCGGCCCTAGTGATCGATTACGTACTGACCATCACCATCTCCGTGGCCGCAGGCGGGGACGCGGTCTTCAGCTTCCTTCCCCTCGAGTGGCAACCGTACAAGATCTGGTTCGTCTCCTTCGTCATCCTCACCCTCATCTGGCTCAACCTCCGGGGGGTCAAGGAGTCCGTGGTGGTGCTGACGCCGATCTTCCTCGGGTTCATCCTCTGCCATGTCCCCCTCGTCCTCTACATGATCCTCCGGCATGTTCCCGAGCTTCCCGAGGTGGCCTCCAGCGTCTCCGTGGACTTTTCCTCGGCGACCGGCGAACTGGGGCTCTTCGGAGTGGGGGTCCTGTTGATGCGGGCCTACTCGATGGGGGCGGGGACCTACACGGGAATCGAGGCGATCTGCAACGCCATGGGGACGCTCCGGGAGCCCCGCGTCCAGACGGGGAAGAAAGCCCTCCTGTACATGGCGTTCTCCCTTTCGTTCATCGCGGGGGGCGTTCTCCTGGGGTACATGCTGAACGGCGTCCGGCCGGTACCCGGCAAGACGCTCAACGCCTCCCTGATCGAGATGGCCGCCGGCAGCCTCTGGGACGGCCGGACCGCGAGCGTGGTCGTCGCCTTCATTCTGATCACCGAGGCGACGCTCCTGTTCGTCGCCGCCCAGACGGGGTTCCTGGGCGGCCCCCAGGTCCTCGCGAGCATGGCGGTCGACTCCTACATGCCCCACCGGTTCGCCCACCTCTCGGACCGGATGGTGACGAAGTACGGCGTGTACTTCATGGGCGGCATGGCGTACCTGATGCTCTATATCGCCGGCGGTTCGGTGAAGTACCTCGTGGTCATGTACTCGATCAACGTGTTCCTCACCTTCACCATCGACCAGCTGGGAATGTGCGTGAGCTGGATCCGGGACCGGAGAAAGGAGAGACGGTGGAAGTCCGGCCTCTGGATCAACGGCATCGGCCTCCTCCTGACCGGCGGAATCCTCACGGCGACCGTCCTGATCAAGTTCCCCGAAGGGGGATGGCTGACCCTGCTGATCACCGGGACCTTCATCGTCCTGTCCTTCCTGATCCGGCGCCACTACCGTGCCGTGGAAGGGCACATGAGCCGCCTGGACGAGCTGTTGACGATGCTTCCCCCGGTGACGGTCCCCGCGGAGCGGGAGCCGGTCCTCCGCAAGGACGTTCCGACCGCGGTCATCCTGGTCTCCGGGTACAACGGCCTCGGGATGCACGTCTTCTTCTCCGTGGTCCGATCGTTCCCCGGGATCTTCCGGAACTTCGTCTTTCTCTCGGTGGGGGTCATCGATTCCAGCAAGTTCAAGGGAGTGGAGGAGGTGGTCCATCTCGGGGAGGACCTCAAAAAGCAGCTCGCGAACTACGTCGAGTTCGCCAAGGGACACGGATACTACGCCGAGGCGAGGTCCGATGTCGGCACCGATGTCATCCAGGTGGTCGGCAGCCTGGCCGAGGAGACCGCAAAGGATTTCCCCAACGTGATGTTTTTCGCGGGACAGCTTGTGTTCGAGGAGGAGACCTTCATCACGCGGGTCCTCCACAATCAGACGGCGTTCCTCGCCCAGAAGAAGCTGGTGTTCGCGGGGCTGCCGATGATCGTCATGCCCGTCCGTGTTGTGTAGGGTGCCGCCGGCCGGGTTCGGGCC
>DASUAN010000141.1:0-2503 GCA_035763765.1 Candidatus Deferrimicrobiaceae bacterium | reverse complement strand
GCCTCGCTCGCGCGGGCAACCTCCCCCACCTGCTCCTCAATCCTCCCGAGCGACCTCGAGAAATCCTCCTCGTCCCGGTAAATCACGGACAGCAGCAACCGTGCCGGCGGAGGGGCCTTTCGTCGGCTCATCGGGAAGGGGTTATCCTTTCCCGGCCCCGGTTCGTCCCTCCCGGCTCCTCGAGGGCTACCTCGAGCTCCTTCTCCCTCAGGCGCAAGGCACGCGCGAGCTTCTCCACGGTGATGGGCGACGTGCCCACCTCGCCCACGACGACTCCGCCGGCCACGTTCGCCAGGAGGGCGGCGTCCCGCAGAGGCGCCCCCACGCCCATCCCCGCTGCGAGGGTCCCGATCACGGTGTCCCCGGCGCCGGTCACGTCGAATACCTGGCGTCCCTGCGCGGGGATGTGGAAGATCGAGCGGCGGCCGCGCTCCACCAGGCTCATCCCTTCCTCTCCGCGGGTGATGAGGATCGCTCCTGCCCCGGTCTTCCGGAGGAGCGCCTTCCCTCCCTCCCAGATGTCCAGGTCCCCGGGGAGTTCCCGGCCCCCGAGCGCCGCCTCGGCCTCGGCCCGGTTCGGGGTGAGGATCGAGCATCCCCGGTAGAACGTGAAGTCGGTCTGCTTCGGATCGACCGCCACGAAAACGCCCCGCTTCCTCGCGGCATGAACCACCTGCTCCACGAGTTCGCGGGAGAGAGCCCCTTTGCGGTAGTCGGACAGGACCACTCCGTCCGCCCGCCCGATCTCCGCGAGGACGCGGTCTCGAAGCAGGCCGCGGGCCCGTTCGGCCGGAGGCTCCTTATTCTCCCGGTCGACGCGGACCACCTGTTGCTGATGGGCGATCACGCGCGTCTTGACCGTCGTGGGCCGCTTCGGGTCGGTGACGAGACCGGACACGCCGATGCCGCATTCCCGGAGCATGTGCGCGATCTCCCGGCCCGCCGGGTCGGCCCCCACCAGACCGGCGACCTGCACACCCGCCCCCAGGGAGCGGATGTTTCCCGCCACGTTGGCCGCCCCCCCAAGCGCCCTCGTATCCCGCGTGACGGCGACCACCGGAACCGGGGCCTCCGGGGAGATCCGTTTTACGTTTCCCCAGACGTATTCGTCCAGCATGACGTCCCCGACCACCAGAAGCCGGCAGGAGGGAAACCGCCCGAGATACTCGAACGCGCGGGCGAGGAATCCGTCGTCATTCATAGGAGGACGCTTCGTCGACGAGGAGAATGGGGATCCCGTCGTCGATGCGGTAGCTCAACCGGCACGCTTCGCACCGGAGCTCGGATTCCTCCGGAGTCAGCCGGAGAGCCCCCTTGCACTTCGGGCAAGCCAGGATCTCGAGAAGTTCCTCGTCCATGCGCGTCACCCCCCCAGCGGGTCGGGAAGCAGTTCGCCCACCAGCGTCCACATCCGGATCTTCTTGAACTTCGCATACACCCGGATGGGGATGTGGCGGTCGTCCCTCGTCATCCACATTTTCAGATCTCCCTTGTCCTCGATCTTTCCGTTCCGCCGGATCACGGGCAGGATGACGATCGTTTCGAAATCTCCCCGGTCCGTCTGGATCCGTTCGAAGCCGACCGGCTTGGCCGAGATCTCCCATAATTTCCGCCCCGCGTACATCGGCTGGCTCTTCTCCTCGTCCTTCAGTTCCCGGGTGCGGTAGTAGTACGCCACCGAGACGGGGTCGTAGACGTTGGGGACCGCTTCGATCTTCTTCCGGAGCTTTCCATCCTTCCGGTACCGGTAGACGATCGTCCCTTTCTCCTGGTCGTAGATGGCCACGTCGTCCTCTTTCCGGCTCCTCGTATACTCCTGACGCAACGGGACCATGGTCCGCACATCCAGATAATAGTCGATCGTGTCGTCGACGGGGTAGATGATCGCGAGCAGGTCCGAGGTCCAGGCGCGCACCCGGAGATGATATGCCTCCCTCCCCGACAGCATCACCTTCCCCTGGAAGGAAAACCGCGCGTACCCCATCGTGACCCCCAGAAATTCCACCCGGTAGACGAGTTCCTCCTTCCTCCTCGCCCATACCGGACCGTCCTTCGGAAACGCCATGTCGTCCGAAAGTTGAGCAACGACGACGCTTACCGGGTTTGCCTCCGCGGGATGCGCGGTAGGGACCTGGGGGGTCTTCGGCAACGCAGCTGGCTTCCCTTTCCCGTTCGGTATTTCCCGGGCATCCGGGGGCTTCGGAACGGACGCCACGACAGGCATGGCGCCTTCCGGCTGCGTCGGTGCCGGAGATGCCTCCTTCCCGGGAGACGGTTCCGACGCAAGCGGGGCGGGAGAACCGGGGGAGGATTCGACCTGGGGCTCTACTGGAACTGTTCCCGGGGCGGAAACGGCAAGATCGGGAGGAGGACCGCCCCCGGGCGATGCCCCGGGCTCCGGATGGGCAAAGTCGGGGGTAGTCGATTCCGCTTGGGGGGTCTCTCCCTGCGAAGCCCCGCTTCCCGCGGCCGCCGTCGTCCCCTCCGGTTGAGTCCCGCGGGC
>DASUAN010000140.1:0-4662 GCA_035763765.1 Candidatus Deferrimicrobiaceae bacterium | reverse complement strand
ATCGGCATGTCGAGAATGGTGGCGATCCGGCTCGGCAGGCTCTTGAGGAACCAGATGTGTGCGACCGGGGATGCCAGATCGATGTGTCCCATCCGTTCCCTCCGCACCTTGGACTGGATCACCTCGACCCCGCACTTCTCGCAGACGATCCCCCGGTGCTTCATCCGTTTGTACTTTCCGCAATTGCACTCGTAGTCCTTGATCGGACCGAAGATCTTCGCGCAGAACAGTCCGTCCCGCTCCGGCTTGAAGGTTCGGTAGTTGAGGGTTTCCGGCTTCTTCACCTCGCCGTGGGACCACTTCTGGATCTGGTCAGGCGACGCGATGGAGATCCGGATTCCCGAGAAAAACAACGGATCCTTCGGCTTCTCGAATCGAGTGAAAAGGTCTTCCAATGGGTGCCTCCCGGAGATTTTCCCTAAAAACGTTCGTTACTTGGTTTCCTCGCTGATCAGTTCGACATCGAGGCCGAGCGCCTGCAGCTCCTTGATGAGGACGTTGAACGATTCCGGCAGTCCGGGTTCGAGGGAGAAGCTTCCTTTCACGATCGCCTCGTACATCCTCGCCCTTCCGGGGACGTCGTCCGACTTCACCGTCAGAAATTCCTGAAGCGTGTAGGCGGCGCCGTATGCCTCGAGCGCCCACACCTCCATCTCCCCGAGGCGCTGCCCGCCGAACTGGGCCTTGCCCCCGAGCGGCTGCTGGGTCACCAGCGAATAGGGCCCCGTGGACCGTGCATGGATCTTGTCGTCCACGAGGTGGTGAAGCTTCATCATGTACATCGAACCGACCGTCACCTGCTGCTGGAATGACTCGCCGGTTTTCCCGTCGAACAGGGTGGTCTGCCCGGAATCCGGCAATCCCGCCACCTCCAGATACCGCTTGATCTCCTGCTCGTTCGCTCCGCCGAAGACCGGCGACGCCATGAACACCCCTGCGGACATGAGCCCGGCGACTTTCCGGACCTCGTCATCGGTGAGACTTGCGAGGTATTCCCCGAAGCGCTCCGAATCGTAGATCTTCCGGAGCCAGTCTTTCACGGCCTGGGAGCTGAATTCGCTCTCGACCAATCGGCGGACCTTCTCGCCGAGCTCCCTCGAGGCCCAGCCGAGGTGGGTCTCCATGATCTGCCCCACGTTCATTCGGGAGGGAACCCCGAGCGGATTGAGAACGATGTCGACGGCCGTGCCGTCGGAAAGATAGGGCATGTCTTCTTCCGGCACGATCCGGGAGATCACTCCCTTGTTCCCGTGCCGACCCGCCATCTTGTCCCCGACCGACAGCTTGCGCTTCATCGCGATATAGACCTTTACCATCTTGAGGACGCCCGGGGGCAACTCGTCCCCTTTCCGCATCCGCCCGATTTTTTCCTCGAACACCGCTTTTACGAGGCTCACCTGGTCCTGGGCGACCTGGTAGACGTCCGCCAGGCGTTCCTTGACCGTCGGATCCTCCTCGACCGCGATCTGTGCCCACATCGACTTCGGAATCTCCTCGAGCACTTCCTCGGAAAGCCTCTTCTTCTTGTTGAGGATCACCTCGGAACGGCCAGCGGCCGTGAGACGGGTCGCGGAGGTCTTGTTGAGGAGGAGGTTCCGCATCTTGCCGTAGGCGGTCTCCATGATGATCCGGATTTCGTCGTCCTGGTCGCGGAGCAGTCGCTCCGTTTCCCTTTCTTCATAGGCCTGCGCGCGATCGTCCTTCTCCCCCCCCTTGCGGGTGAAGACCTTCGAATCGATGACGATCCCCTCGATCCCCGGCGGGACCCGGAGCGAGGAATCCTTGACGTCCCCGGCCTTGTCTCCGAAGATCGCCCGCAGCAGCTTTTCCTCCGGGGAGAGCTGGGTCTCCCCTTTGGGGGTGACCTTCCCCACGAGGATGTCCATCGGCTTCACGCGCGCCCCGATCCGGACGATTCCGCTCTCGTCCAGGTCTTTCAACGACTCTTCGCTGATGTTCGGGATGTCGGCGGTGATCTCCTCCTTCCCGAGCTTCGTTTCCCGCGCGACGCATTCGAACTCCTCGATGTGGATCGAGGTGAAGATGTCCTCCTTGACGATTTTTTCCGAGACGAGGATGGAGTCCTCGAAGTTGTATCCGCGCCACGGCATAAAGGCCACGAGCACGTTCCGGCCGAGGGAGAGTTCCCCCATGGCGGTGGCCGGGCCGTCGGCGATCACCTCGCCCGCCTTCATTTTCTGCCCCAGGGTGACGATCGGCTTCTGGTTGATGCAGGTGTTCTGGTTGGAACGACGGAACTTGACGAGATTGTAGATGTCCGCCCCATACTTGCCGCTGGCGTCCGGTTCGTCCGGCCGGATGACGATCCGGCGGGCGTCTACCGACTCCACCGTGCCCCGGCGGCGGGCTTCCACCGCGGCACCCGAATCGCGGGCAACCACGGACTCCATTCCCGTTCCCACGAGAGGCGGTTCCGTGCGGAGCAGCGGGACGGCCTGCCGCTGCATGTTGGACCCCATGAGCGCCCGGTTGGCGTCGTCGTGTTCCAGGAACGGGATGAGCGAAGCCGCGACGGAGACGAGCTGGTTCGGGGAGACGTCCATGAGGGTGACTTCCGGGGCCCGCACCATCGCGAACTCCCCTTCCTTCCGCGCGATCACCACGTCCCGGACGAATTTTCCCGACCCGTCGAGCAGGGCGTTCGCCTGCGCGATGATATGCCTTTCCTCGTCCATCGCGGAGAGGGAAACGATCTCGTTCGTGACCGTGCCGTCCTTCACGACCCGGTACGGGGTCTCGATGAACCCGAACTCGTTGATCCTCGCGAAGGTCGAGAGGGAGGCGATCAGCCCGATGTTCGGTCCTTCCGGGGTCTCGATCGGGCAGATCCTTCCGTAATGCGTGGGGTGGACGTCCCGAACCTCGAAGCCGGCCCTCTCGCGCGTCAGGCCTCCCGGGCCGAGGGCCGATACCCGTCGCTTGTGGGTGACTTCCGACAAGGGGTTGGTCTGGTCCATGAACTGGGACAACTGCGAGGACCCGAAAAATTCCTTGATGACCGCGGAAACGGGCTTCGCGTTGATCAGGTCGTGGGGCATCAGGGTCTCGATGTCCTGCAGGCTCATCTTCTCCCGGATCGCCCGCTCCACGCGCACCAGGCCCATCCGAAACTGATTTTCGATCAGTTCTCCTACGGTCCGGACGCGCCGGTTCCCGAGATTGTCGATGTCGTCCGCCTCGCCGACTCCGTTCTTGAGGTCGATGAGATACCGGATCACCCGGAGAATGTCCTCGTATCGCAGAACGGTGGTTTCCAAATCTCCGTCGATGATCTCGAGCTTATGGTTCAGCTTGAGCCGGCCGACCCGCGACAGGCTGTACCGCTCCGGATTGAAGAACATGTTTTCGAACAGGGAGAGCGCCGCTTCCTTCGTCGGGGGGTCCCCCGGCCTCATCTTCTTGTAGATCTCCTTGAGGGCTTCATCCCGTTCCTTGATCCGGTCGGTCATCAACCCTTCCCAGATCGCCTTGTCCGCATTCTCCAGCGAGAACACCGAAAGAGAGGTGATCCCCTTCTCCCGGATGCGGGCCAAGGAATCTTCCGCAATCTTCTGCCCGCACTCGAGGATGACTTCTCCGGTGCCGGGGTCCGCGATCTCGGTGACCCCTACCTTCTGGAGAAGATCGTCCAGGGGAAGGACGATCTTTCCGAACGGAACGTCGGAGAAGCGCTCCGCCCGTTTCTTGGAAACCTTGATCCCTTTCTTGAATGCGATCTCGTTCGTCTTGGGATGCCGGATCTCCACGGGCATCTTGAGCCCGACCATGAGATCGGGGCGGAAGAGCTTGGTGTACTTGTCCCCCTCGATCGTCACCTCCTCGACCTCGTAAAAACGCCGGAGGAGCATCTCCGTCGACATTCCGATCGCCCGCAACAGGACGGCGATGGGGAATTTCCGTTTCCGGTCGATCTTCACGTAAAGCATGTCCTTGTGGTCGAACTCGAAGTCCAGCCAGGAACCCCGGTACGGAATGATCCGGGCGGAGAAAAGGACCTTTCCGGAGGCGTGGGACCGGCCCTTGTCGTGCTCGAAGAAGACGCCGGGGGAGCGATGCAGCTGGCTCACGATCACGCGCTCCGTCCCGTTGATGATAAAGGTAGCGCGGGTCGTCATGAGGGGGATCTCGCCGAAAAACACCTCCTGCTCCTTGACGTCCCGGATGGTGCGGGCGCCGGTCCTTTCGTCCACGTCGAAGATGACGAGCTGGACCGTCACCTTGATCGACGCCGCGTAATTCATTCCCCGCTCGCGGCACTCCTCCTCGCTCCATTTCGGCTGGCCGATGGCGTAGGAAACGAATTCCAGCGTCGCCCGGCCGTTGTAATCGGTGATGGGGAAGATGTTCTTGAAGACGGCCTGCAGGCCGATCTCTCTCCGCTTCTCGTGGGGGGCGTCCATCTGCAGGAAATCTTCGTACGATTCCTGTTGCGCCTTGATGAGATTCGGGATCTCGATGACTTTCCGGATCTTGGAAAAGTCGATCCTCTTGATCAGATTCCGGTATTCCAGATAGGCCATTTTTTTCACCCCGGGGGTCGTGCAATCCATTGGTTGAGGGGGGGATCGGAAAATCATCCCCCCCTTCCGTCTGCCTGCAGCAGGAACGCTATTTGATTTCCGCCTTGCCCCCCGCCTCCTC
>DASUAN010000139.1:0-3683 GCA_035763765.1 Candidatus Deferrimicrobiaceae bacterium | reverse complement strand
TGAGGCGATACAACACCTTCCCGGCCATCAACATCTGGGGCGAGGCGCCGGAGGGCAGGAGCTCCGGAGAGGCCATGCGGGCCATGGAAGAGATCGCCGCGAAGCTCCCCCGGGGGATCGGCTTCGACTGGAGCGGGATTTCGTACCAGGAGCGGATGGCCGGCTCCCAGGCGCCCATCCTGTACGCCTTCTCCGTGCTGGTGATCTTCCTGTGCCTGGCGGCGCTGTACGAGAGCTGGCCCATCCCGATCTCCATCATGCTGGCTCTCCCCCTGGGAGCCATCGGCGGCGTCATCGCCTCGAGCATGCGGGGGCTGGCCAATGACGTCTATTTTCAGATCGGTCTTTTGACCACCCTGGGTTTGACCACCAAGAACGCCATCCTGATCGTCCAGTTCGCCAAGGCCGGCGCGGATGCGGGGAGGGGGCTGATCGAGGCGACCCTGGAAGGGGCGAAACTCCGGCTGCGTCCCATCGTCATGACCTCGCTGGCCCTGGGATTCGGGGTCCTGCCCCTGACCCTTGCGAGCGGGGCGGGGGCAGGGGCGCAGAAGGCCATCGGCACCGCCGTCCTCGGCGGGGTGGTGACCGCCACCTTCCTGGTGACGGTCTTCGCGCCGCTTTTCTACGTGCTGATCGAAAACACCCTCGGCAAACGCAGAGTGCGACACGCGGCGGTGGACGCCGACATTCCCCCCACCGGAGTTCCGGCGAAATGAACGCAAGAATCCCTCTCCTGCCGGTGGGCATGGCCATCCTCCTGGCCGGCTGCTCCCTGGCTCCGAAATACACCCGGCCCGAGCCGCCGGTCCCCGCGGACTGGCCGAAGGGCCCGGCGTACCTGGATGCCGGGACGGCGACCGGCGCACCCGCGGCCTCCGCCCTGGGGTGGCGGGGATTCTTCGCCGATCCGAAGCTTCAGACGATCATCGGGATGGCCCTGAACCACAACCGGGACTTACGACTGGCCGCCCTGAACGTGGAACGGGCGCGCGGGCTCTACGGCATCCAGCGGGCCGAACGGTTCCCGATCCTCGAAGCGGTCGGCAGCGGGAGAAAGGAGCGCGTGCCCGAATCGTTGTCGGAAGGCAACGGGGGAGCGGTCACGGTCGAGCGGTACGAAGTCAACGTAAGCGTCAGTTCCTGGGAGATCGATTTCTTCGGCCGCCTCCGCAGCCTCAAGGATCGGGCGCTGGAGGAATACCTGGCCACGGAGGAGGCCCGCCGGAGCGCACGGATCCTGATCGTGTCCGACGTCGCCAACGCCTACCTGGTCCTCGCCGCGGACCGGGAAAGCCTTCGGTTGTCCGAATCCACCCTGGAAACCCAGCGGGCCGTCTACGACCTGGTCCGCCGCCGCTACGAGCTGGGGCTCTCATCCGAGCTGGATCTGCGCCGCGCCCAGACGAGCGCGGATGCGGCGCGCGCCGACGTCGCCCGTTACATGCAGCTGGCGGCGCAGGACGAGAATGCCCTGGACCTTCTGGCCGGAGCGAAGGTGCCGCGCGAGCTCCTGCCCGAAGGCCTGGAAAGCATCCGCCCTCCCGAGGAGATTTCCGCAGGCCTGCCTTCCGAGGTGCTCCTGGGACGGCCCGACATTCTCGCCGCGGAACATCGGCTGAAAGGGGTCAACGCCAACATCGGCGCCGCCCGCGCGGCGTTCTTTCCCCGGATCTCCCTGACGGCCGCATTCGGAACGGCCAGCGGCGACCTCTCCGGGCTCTTCGGCTCCGGTACCCGCGCCTGGTCGTTCTCGCCCGAGGCCGTTCTGCCGATCTTCGACGCCCGGACCTGGCCCGCGCTTGCGGTGAGCAAGGTGGACCGGGAAATCGCCGTCGCCCAGTACGAGCGGGCCATCCAGACCGCCTTCCGGGAAGTGGCGGACGCCCTCGCCGTGCGGGGCACGGTGGGCCGGCGGATCTCGGCGCAGCAATCCCTGGTCGATGCGAGCGCGCGGACCTATCACCTCTCCACCGTGCGCTTCGAAAAGGGGATCGACGACTACTTCGGGGTCCTCGACGCCCAGCGGTCTCTTTACGCGGCGCAGCATGCCCTGATCGCGGTCCGCCTGGCGGGGGTCGCCAGCCAGGTGCGGCTCTACGCGGTGCTGGGCGGGGGTGGGGAATGACGCGGCCGGCTGCTCGACGCCCGGCGGCCGGGAGGGAGGTCCGGTTGGCCCTTTCCACCCAGGAAAGGGTTGAGCGCTTTCCCGCAGGCATGCTATTTTGGAAAAAAAGAAAGGCGATGGAGTTCGCCTGAAACCGCCTGTCCCGCAGACGGCTGATGACTCCTGCGATGTTGCCCTCGCGGGAGTTTTTTTTTCAAGCGAGGTATCGAGCGGATGAAGAAGATCCTTTCCCCCGGGGCGTGCCTGGATGCGATCGGCGCCATCTGCCGGGAGTTCCGCATCGAATCCCTGGGTCCCCAGCTTGCGGCCGCCTCGGAGGCGCTTCGCAGCGGCGGCGCCGTCGACATCGCCGTCCTCGGACAGTTCAAGGCGGGGAAGAGCTCGTTCCTCAACCGGCTGATCGGAAGAGAAGTCATGCCGGTCGACGTCCTTCCGGCGACCGCCGTGGTCACGAGGGTCGGCCACGGGCCGTCCGACCGGGCGGTGGTGCACCGGGCGGGAGACGGGTCCGAAGAGATCCCGGTGGAACGGCTGGCCGAGTTCGTGACCGAGCAGGGCAATCCGGGAAACGAAAAAGGGGTTTCGATCGTCGAGGTGTCGCTCTCCTCCCTCGGGGAGTTTCCCGGCGTCCGTTTCGTCGACACGCCGGGCCTGGGGAGCATCTTCGCCCACAACACGCGGGTCTCCATGGACTGGCTTCCCCGGGTGGGAGGGACCCTCCTGGCGGTGAGCGCCAACCACCCCTTCTCCGAGCAGGACCGCAAACTCCTCGAGGAGGTGTTCCAGCACACCCCCGAGGCGGCCATCCTGCTCACGAAGGCGGACCTGGTGAGCGAGAGCCAGCTCGACGCGGTCGTCGAGTTTACCCGGCGGCAGGTCGCCCGGCACACGGGGAGGGAGGTGCCGATCCTCCCGTATTCCATTCTCCCGGCCTACGGCGCCCTGCAGGAACGGGTGCGGGAATACCTCCTCCACCGGATCGTCGGACGCCGGGAGGAGAAGTTCCGCGAGATCATGAACCACAAGATCCGTTCGATGGCGGGCGGATGCCGGGCCTACCTCCGGCTTGCCCTGGGGGCCGCAGCGGCCGCCGAAAAGGCCCGGGCGGATCTTGCGGAGCTGCTGTCGCGGGAGCGGCGCGACCTCGGGGCGGTCCGCAGCGAGGTGTCGCTCGTTGCCCGCGACCTGAAATCCCGCGTGCGGACGGCGGCCGGCGAGCGGTTCCACGCCTTTCGCCCGGAAGTCGCCGGGCGGTTGAGCGGCGAACTCCCCGGGCGGATGGAACGGTGGAAGGGGAACCTCGCGAAGACGACGCAGGCGTTCCAGGAATGGCTGGCCGCCGCCCTGGAGGAGGAGCTTTCGGGAATCTCGGCTGCCGGAGGAGATCAGCTTTCGGGATACCTTTTCAAGGCCCGTGCGAGCTTTTCCCGCACCGTTCGCGCCTTCCGGGACCGGCTCGCGAGGGAGATCGATCGCGCCCTCGGCATCGCCTTCGAGGGGGCGCACTTCCATGCCGAGATCGCGGAACCTTCCCGGCCCGACGTCCGGACGGGCC
>DASUAN010000138.1:0-3128 GCA_035763765.1 Candidatus Deferrimicrobiaceae bacterium | reverse complement strand
AGTTGGACGACGTCGCCTACGTGCGATTCGCCTCCGTCTACCGCCAGTTCAAGGACATCAGCCAGTTCGTGGAGGAGATCAAGACGCTGATCTCGGAGACCCCCGAACGTTCGACGAAGCCGTAACCAGGTTCCGCCGGATGGCCTTTCCCCGCCCCGAGTTCATGCGGCTGGCCCTCCGCCTCGCCCGAAAAGGGAGGGGACGGACGTCGCCGAACCCGGCGGTCGGGGCCGTCCTGGTGCGAAAGAATCGGGTGGTGGGGAAGGGGTACCACCGGGGTGCGGGGAAGCCGCACGCGGAAGTGGAGGCCCTCCGCGACGCCGGGGCGGGGGCCCGCGGAGCGGATCTGTACGTGACGCTCGAGCCGTGCGCCCACACGGGGCGGACCGGTCCCTGCACCCGCGCCATCATCGCCGCCGGCGTGAAACGGGTCGCCGCGGCCATGGCGGATCCGAACCCCCTCGTCGCCGGGAAGGGATTCCGGGCCCTGCGGAGGGCCGGCATCCCCGTCGTCCGCGGGGTGATGGAGGGGGAGGCGCTCGCCATCAACCACGCCTATTGCCGGTGGGTGACAACCGGCAGGCCGCACGTGACGTTGAAGCTGGCTCTCTCGCTGGACGGCCAGGCGGCGGCCGCCACGGGAGAATCCCGGTGGATCAGCGGCGAGGAAGCGCGCTCCCTGGTGCACCGGATGCGGTCGAAAGCGGATGCCGTCCTGGTCGGCGGGGAGACCTTCCGGCGGGACGCCCCGCTGCTCACCGCTCGGATCCCTGGAGGAAGGAATCCGAGGAGGGTGATCCTCACTTCGAGGACCGCCGGGGTATCCCGAAGGAAAAGGTTCCTGGAGGACGGGGGGGAGGTGATCGTCGCGGCTCCCCGAACCGTTTCCCGAAAGGAAGCGGACCGCCTCCGGTCCCTCGGGGTCCGGGTTTTGCTCCTGCCTGCGCGAAGAGGGCGGATCGCGGCGGGCGCGTTCCTCGACGCCCTGGGGAAAGCGGGGATCACCTCGCTCCTGGCGGAAGGAGGGGGAAGGACCGCGGGGTGGCTCGTCGAGGCAGGAGCCGTTGACCGGTACGTGTTCTTCCTCGCCCCGGTTCTTCTTGGAGAAGGAGTGCGGTCGGTCGCCGGGTTCGCCGCCCGCCGGATGAACGAGGGGAGGAGGCTGGTGATCACGAAGATCGGGAAAGCAGGGAGCGACGTCGTGATCGTCGCCGAGCCCGCCTGCACGGAGTGAAGGAAGATGTTCTCCGGGATCGTGGAAGATGTCGGCACCGTAGCGTCCCTGGTTTCCCGGGGGACGGGCCTTGTCCTCGGCGTGTCCACCGGTCTTCCCCTGGAGGAGATCCGGGTGGGGGACTCCCTCTGCGTTTCGGGAGCATGCCTTTCCGTGACCGGGAAGGAAAAGGGGCGCTTCTTCTCGGAGGTCTCCGCGGAGACGCTTTCCCGGACGACGTTCCGGTCGATTTCGACGGGCGCGCGGGTGAATCTGGAGCGTTCCCTTTCCCTTTCCGGGCGGCTGGACGGCCACCTGGTCTATGGGCACGTCGACGGGACCGGCACGGTCCACGAGGTCCGGCGCGCGGGCGAGTCCCGGGTATTCCATATACGGACCGATCCCTCTATAATGAAATGCATTGTATTCAAGGGCGCGGTGGCCTTGGACGGAGTAAGCCTTACGGTCAGTGCCGTGCGTCCGGAGGGGTTCGAAGTCACCCTGATCCCTCTCACGCTGGAGCGGACGACCTTCGGGCGGATGCGGCCGGGGGACGCGGTCAATGTGGAGACGGACGTCATCGGGAAGTACGTCCTGAAATACCTCGAAGGCCGGGGTAGCGGCATCTCGCTTGATTTTCTGAAAAAACACGGGTTCGCGTAGAAAGGCGACCGAAAACATGACGCTTGCGACCATCGAGGAGGCGCTCGCAGACATTCGGGCGGGGAAGATGATCATCCTCGTCGACGATGAGGACCGCGAGAACGAGGGCGATCTCATGATCGCGGCCGACCACGTCACGCCCGAAACGATCAACTTCATGGCCCGGCACGGCCGGGGTCTCATCTGCTTGAGCATCACGGAGGATCGTGCGAGACAGCTCCAGCTGCCGCCCATGGTGCAGGACAACTCCTCCCCGTTCGGGACGGCCTTTACGGTCTCCATCGAGGCCCGCAAAGGGGTCACCACGGGGATCTCGGCGCACGACCGTGCGACCACCATCCGGGTGGCGACCGCTCCGAACGCCCGGCCGGAAGACCTCGTCCGCCCGGGTCACGTGTTTCCTGTGGTGGCGAGGAAAGGCGGCGTCCTCGTGCGGACCGGGCAAACCGAGGGGTCCGTCGACCTGGCCCGGCTCGCCGGGAGCACCCCCGCGGGCGTCATCTGCGAGATCATGAACGAGGACGGGACGATGGCCCGCATGCCCGATCTTCGGCGGTTCGCGAAGCAGCACGGGCTGAAGATCACCTCGATCCGCGATCTCGTCGAATACCGCATGCACCGCGAGCGGCTCGTGAAACGGGTGGGGGAGACCCACATGCCCATCCGGTCGGGCGGGGAGTTCACCGCGATCGCCTACCGGAACACGATCAACGGAGACACCCACATCGCCATGGTCAAGGGGGAGATCCGTCCCGACGCCCCCGTGCTGGTCCGGGTCCACTCCGAATGCCTGACGGGAGACGTCTTCGGCTCGATCCGATGCGACTGCGGCGAGCAGTTGCGCAGCGCGATGCAAAGGATCGAGGAAGAGGGAACGGGGATCCTTCTCTACATGCGTCAGGAGGGTCGGGGGATCGGGCTGGAAAACAAGATCCGCGCCTATCGGCTTCAGGACCGGGGCTTCGACACGGTCGAGGCGAACCGCCGGCTCGGCTTCAAACCGGACTTGCGCGACTACGGAGTCGGCGCCCAGATTCTCGTGGACCTGGGGGTTCGGGAGATCCGGCTGCTCACGAACAACCCGAAGAAAATCATCGGGCTCGAGGGGTACGGTCTGCGGGTGGTCGAGCGGGTACCCGTCGAGGTCACCCCGAGCGAGACGAATGTCAAGTACCTCAAGACGAAAAAGAAGAAAATGGGGCACATCCTGAGCGTGGAGTGAGGGAGGGGAGATGGTGCGCACCATCGAGGG
>DASUAN010000137.1:0-2984 GCA_035763765.1 Candidatus Deferrimicrobiaceae bacterium | reverse complement strand
ACGATCCACTCCCCCTACGTCTTCCTCCTCATTTTGAACGTGTTTCTCCTGGTCGTCGGCTGCTTCATGCATATTTTTTCGGCGATTGTCGTCGTCGTTCCGATCATCGCCCCCCTCGCCGCGGCATTCGACGTCCACCCGGTGCACCTCGGGATCATCTTTCTCGCGAATCTCGAACTCGGGTTCCTGATGCCCCCGGCAGGAATGAACCTTTTCCTTTCCGCCTACCGGTTCGATCGCTCCCTCGGGGAGGTCTACCGTTCGGTCCTCCCGTTCCTCCTGATCCTGCTCCTGGGCGTGCTCGCCATCACCTACATCCCCGCCTTGTCCACGGTCCTCCTGCCGAAGTAAGGCCCCCGGCTCCGGAACGATCCACGAGGACGGGATCGTCCGCCCCGGCGGAGGAGATTTCTCCGGAGGGGGAAATCCGCTGGAAAACCGGCGGTCGGGAAGGCATAATGATACGCTGAACCATTTTCCGCCGGGAAGGAGGGGACGATATGCCGAAAGCAGGATCGGCGATCAAAAAGAAGAGTCCCGCAAGCGCGCTGGAGAGAGCGCTGCGGTTCGAGAAGGAGGGGAAACGGTTTTTCACCGCGGCCGCGGCGAAGAGCGCGGATCCGTTCGCCAAGCAGGTGTTCTCCTTGCTGGCGCAGCTGGAGACGAAACACCTGGAGGACATCCAGGCGATCGCCCGGGTCCTCGAGGAGGAAGGGAAATTCCCCAAGGTGACCTCCGCGCCCCACGATGCGAGGATGCGGGTCTTCCGGCGGGAGCACAGCCGGATCCGGAAGGAGAAGATCATCTCCGGGGACGCCGCGGACGGGATGCGGAAGGCGCTCGCGTTCGAAGCGGAGGGGCGCGAGATGTACGCCCGGATGTCGAAGGCCGCGACCAACCCCCAGGAGAAGAGGTTCTTCAAGCTCCTGTCGAACGAGGAAGACAGCCATTTCAACATCATCTACGAGTACCTCGATTTTCTGGAGGACAAGGGACTCCGGATGCAGGACGGGTAACGGCAGTCTTCCCGCCAGGGAGAGGTTTCGGGGTTCCCCTCGGTGCGGTGGAAGGGGGCATCCGGCCGGGGAAAAAGGGGGGTGCGCAGGTACGGCCCATCGGTATAATAGGAACAACTTGCGGTTTTTTCCCGGCGTTGCCTCCTGCGGGGAATGCGAAGGGGCAGCTTCGTGCCTGGGCATGGGGGCGGCGTGTAACCGACGGCCGGTTCTGCCGCGGGGAAATCCCGTCGGACGTATTGACAAATGGCGAGGCATGAGATGAAGCATCGCGCAACGCATCTCTTCCTGATTCTTTTCGCTTGGGCTGCCGTCTTGGTCCTCCTGGAAGTTTCCGGCCACGCCGGGCGCCGGGAGTTCTGGCTGACTCCCCCGAAGTCGGAGACCGAGGACTTCATGGTTCCGCCGCCCCCGTTCACGGAGGGGATCTTTCCCTGTTCCGAATGCCACTCCGGCATGACCCCGAACCCGAAACGCCGGGAACTCAAGGAGGAGCACACCGACATCCAGCTGAAGAACCACGCCGAACACGAGCGATGGTGCCTGGACTGCCATGACATGAACGACCGCGACAAACTCCGGCTGGTGTCCGGCGAGAAGATCGACTTCAACCACAGCTACCGTCTCTGCGGGCAGTGCCACGGAGACAAGTACCGCGACTGGAAGATGGGCATCCACGGAAAGCGAACGGGACTGTGGAACGGGAGGAAGGAGTACCTCCTGTGCGCTCATTGCCATAACCCGCACAACCCCCGCTTCAAGCCAATCTCGCCGAGGGTGCCCCCGGAGCGTCCGGAAAACATACGGTAGAAAGCGGATTTCGCAACGACCTCGCGAGGAGAAGACGATGTCGGACCTGGAAACGAGAGAGATGCGCGTGTTCCGGCTTTCCCGCCGAAAGGCGTTGAAGGGACTGGCGGCGGGGCTGGGCGCGCTGGCCATTCCCCGGAAGGATGCTTCCGCCGCTGTCTGGGAATCGTTTTTCCAGAAGAATTTCCGGGAACTGAGCCCTTCCGAGAAGCAGGACGTCGTGGCCCGGCTCGAGAAGGAATACGGCACCCGATACGGCAAGCCGGTGAAGGTCAAGATCACCTCTCCCCTGGAGGGTGTGCTCTACGGATACGGCCTCGACCTGTCCCGTTGCATCGGGTGCCGCCGGTGCGTCTACGGGTGCGTGTCCGAGAACAATCAGTCCCGCGACCCCCAGATCCACTGGATTACGGTGCTGAGGCTCGACAAGGAAAGAGGGGTGGACCTGGAGCACGCCGACCACTACTACAACCCGGCGAACGTCCCCGAGGAAGGGCATTTCTACATGCCCGTCCAGTGCCACCAGTGTGAAAATGCTCCGTGCACCAAGGTGTGTCCCGTCCAGGCGACCTGGAAGGAGAACGACGGCATCGTGGTGGTGGATTACAACTGGTGCATCGGCTGCCGGTACTGCATGGCGGCGTGTCCATACGGGGCGAGGCGCTTCAACTGGAAGAAGCCCGGCCTGCCGGCCGGAGATATGAATCCCGACACGCACTACCTGGGGAACCGGCCGCGGCCGGTCGGGGTGGTCGAAAAGTGCATCTTCTGCATGCAGCGGACCCGGGAGATCGACGGAAAATACCCGGCGTGCGTGGAGGTTTGCCCGGTAGGGGCGCGGAAGTTCGGAAACCTGCTCGACCCGGAAAGCGAGATCCGCTACGTGATCGAGAACAAGCGGGTGTTCATCCTCAAGGAGGAGTTAAATACCCAGCCGAAGTTCTACTACTTCTACTCCGTGTGACCGGCGGGAGAGGGAACCGATGAAGAAAGTCTGGGCATTCATCAAGGGTTGTTTCGTCCTCCTGAGAAGGGGGAGCAAGCTCTACCATACCTGGATCTATGTCCTCCTGGTCTTCGTGGGAATCGGGGTCGCCGCCTACGTGAATCAGATATACAACGGGTTGATCGTCACCGCCATGCGGGACCAGGTGTCCT
>DASUAN010000136.1:0-2527 GCA_035763765.1 Candidatus Deferrimicrobiaceae bacterium | reverse complement strand
CCCCGGAGGGAACGGTTCGCCTCGTCGATCTGCACGATCTGCTCGCGCAGCCGTTTCTCGTCCAGGCCGCGGGCGATCCCGAGTCCCTTCGAATGGTCGGTGACCGCGATGTACTGGTATCCTTTCCTCTTCGCCGTCCGGACGAGCGCGTCGAGGTCGTGGGCGCCGTCCGACCATTTCGTGTGGACGTGGAGGTCCCCCCGGATCTCCTCGATCGAAAGGAGGCGGGGGAGGTTTCCTTCCGACGCCGCCTCGATCTCCCCGCCATCCTCGCGCAGCTCGGGCGGGATGAAGGGGAGGCCCAGGGCCTTGTAGATCTCCCCCTCGGTTCTTCCCCCGATCCTCTTTCCGTCGCTCTCCCGGAAGACCCCGTATTCGTTGATCTTGAGACCCATGCGCGAACCCATCTCGCGCAGCTTGATGTTGTGTTCCTTGCTGCCGGTGAAGTACTGGAGGGCGGCGCCGAAAGAGCTCTCTTCTACCACGCGGAGATCGACCTGGATCCCTTCCGCCGTATGGATGGACGACTTCGTGGCGCCCTGCGCGAGAACCTCCCGGACGGCCGGCAAGGTCGTGAAGGCCTTCATGACCTTCTCCGGTTTCACCGAGGTGGCCACGATGTCGATGTCCTTGACCGTTTCCTTCCACCTCCGGATGCTGCCCGCCACGGAGATCTTGCTCAAAGGGGCCAGGGCCCGCAGCTTCCGGACGATGTCGAAGGCAACGGGCATCGCCTTGCCCAGGGGATGCCGTTCCCGGCCCCTCCGGAGGGCCTCGATCCCTTTGCGGATGTTCTCTTCCGTCTTTTTCTGGATTCCCGGGAGCCCCGCCAGCCTTCCTTCCCGGGTGAGCGCCTCGAGCTCCTCGAGGCTTCGCACGCCCCCCTTTTCGTGGAGCACCATCGCCGTTTTCGGCCCGATCCCCGGAACGCGGAGAATGTCGAGCAGCCCCGGGGGGATCTCCTTCTTCAGGTTCTCGTGAAGCTCGATGCTTCCCGTTCCGAGGAACTGGCGGATCTTCCCGACGAGGTCCGGACCGATCCCGGGGATGGCACGGAGTTCGTCGTCGGTCATCTCGGCCGCGTCCCGCGTCAGTCCTCCGATGTTGAGCGCCGCCCGCTGATACGCCCGGATCCGGAACGGGTTGTCTCCCTTCAGCTCCAGAAGGGTGGCGATCTCGCCGAAGACGGCGGCGATCTGCTGGTTCTTCATCGATCCTCTCCGTCGGCTACGCCGCCTTGAGCGCCGAGGTGCAGTGGGCGCATTTTGTCGCCTTGATCGGGACGGTCGACAGGCATTCCGGACACTCCTTCGTCGTCGGGACGGCCGGCGGGGCCTCCTCCTTCTTCTTGAGGTTGTTGATCCCGCGGACGACGAAGAAGATGGCGAAGGCGATGATGAGGAAATTCACGATCGTGTTCACGAACCGGCCGTAATTGAGCGTGACCGCTCCCGCCTCCTTCGCCGCGGCGACCGTCGCGTACGGTCCGAGGGTCTTCCCTTCCTTGAGCACCGTGAAAAGGTTCGAAAAATCGACGTTCCCCAGCAGCAGGCCGAGCGGGGGCATCAGGACGTCGGCCACCAGCGACCCGATGATCGCCCCGAAGGCGGCGCCGATGACGATTCCCACCGCCATGTCGACCATATTCCCCTTGACGGCGAACTTCTTGAACTCCTCGAACATGGGACCCCTCCTTATCTTAGAAGTTTATTACCAGCGCCACCCCGAGGATCCGGTCCGACTTTTCCACCCCGGCGAGCGGGTCGTTGTCGTACTTGACGAGGTAGCTTGCCTTCAGGGAGAGCCAGCTGTTCAGCGCGGAGAGAAGCGCCGTCTCCGAGTTCAGGTTCCAGTTGTCGAACTCGCTGAAGTCGAGCAGCCACTCGAGGGACTGGGTGAACCGGTTCTTTTCGGTGAAACGGTATTCGTATTTGCCGAAGAGCCGGGCCCCGAGGAAATCGTTGTCCGTGTCGTCGGTGTACTCCTCGTCGGTGTAGGTGAGGCCCGCCTCGCCGAGCAGGAAGTGCTTCGGCCCGAGGAGGAATTTGTACCCCCCGCCGGCGCCGAGGTAGTATCGCGCGTCGATCCCCGCGAACTTGTCCTTGAACCACCCGCCGTAGCCGAAGGAATACAGGCGGTCGGTGTAGGAATGGTCCAGCCGGATCTCGGTGAAGTAGCTTTCCGCCTTCTTCTCCCCGTCGCTCTTCCCGTACAGGGCGCCAAGCTTCCAGGTTCCCTTCGTCGTTTTGTTGAACGGGACGGTGAGCATGTTCTTCGCCGAGAACGTGGTCACCTCGGTGTTCCCGCTCGTATCGACGAACGTCAGTTCCGCCTCGTTGTGCCACTTCCCCTCTTCTGCTCCCGCGACCGCGCAAACCCCCAGGATTAGGAGGCCCGCCGCGAGAAAGGACCGAAGAAACCTCATTTTTTCCTCCTCATTCGTCGGTTGATTGCGCAAGGCGTGACGGCATGCTGCCGAGAGCGCGCCCATATCCTCAAGCAGAAAGACGTCGCCCCCGGCCCTATC
>DASUAN010000135.1:0-2525 GCA_035763765.1 Candidatus Deferrimicrobiaceae bacterium | reverse complement strand
GCACGGCAACGCGGCGGATCTTCGGAAACATGAGTGCCACCTCCCGGAAGGAAATGCCGTTCGGAGCGAAGAGAAAATGAATGGCGATTCAGCAGTAGGTCAAAAATATCCCAAATCCGCCCTGCCTGTCAAGGGGAACAGCCGAGGCACTCAGGCCGAAGAAGGCGAGTCTCGATGGGTGGATCTGCGTTCGATCGAAGGAATTCCGGGGCGCGCCATCGGGCACGACCGGAGAAGCCGATGCCGGAACGCCTGGTTCCTTCCGTTCACCCCGCCCGGATCAGGGAAAGATCAGGGGGAGCACGATCTTTTCCGGGGTCTTCATCGGAGCCGACTTGGCAAGAAGCCTTCTCCCGGCGAGGCCGAGGATGCCGGCGACGGACAAGAACCCGAGGAAGGAAAACATGGAATCGGTTTCGGGCCGGGGTTCGGTGCGAAGATACTTCGCGGGGTTGGGCTTCGGAAGCGCCAACGCCCCCATGACCAGTGGTCCCTGCCACGCCAGCCGCTCGGTCGGCATGGAAAAGACCACCGTCCCGAATATGATCAGGAGCACGGCGGCGGCCATCGCCTTCTCCCGGAATCTCCACTTTCCCGATCGCTTTCCCATGTCCGTCTCCTCGGCGGCCGGCTTCCGATCGCCGTCTGCCTATTCCTTCGATGTCAGAAAACGGAAAAATATTCAAAAACCAGAAACTATTTCCCCGTTTTTGTACGAACCCACGAATTTTTCTCCCCCGCCCGGCCCCCAACACGGGTCAAACCCTTTGTCCAACGCTTCCTCCTGGAGGAGAATGAACCGATGCGCGGGATTTACGTCCATGTGCCGTTCTGCGTGAGGAAATGCTCCTACTGCGATTTCTATTCGCTGGAGGCGTCCTCCGGCGCCGCGGAGGAGTTCCCGGGCCTCCTCGCGAGGGAGATCTCCCTGTTCTGCGAACGATTTCCGGAGGATGCCGAAACGGAGGCCGACACCGTCTACTTCGGGGGCGGGACGCCCACCGTCCTCGCCACGGAAACCCTTTGCGGGATCCTCGACGCGATCCGGGGACGCTTCCCCGTCGTATCCGGCGCCGAGATCACGGCCGAGGCGAACCCGGGAACCGTTTCCGCGAAGGACCTGAGGATTCTCCGGGAAGGCGGGTTCACCCGGATGAGCATCGGCGTGCAGTCTTTCACTCCCTCCATCCTCCGGACCCTCGGACGGATCCACAGCGTCGAGGACGTCCGCAGGACGTACCGAAACGCCCGGTCGGCGGGGTTCGACTCCCTTGGATTCGACCTCATTTTCGGAATTCCCGGGCAGGGGGCAGACGAATGGAAGGCGGACCTGGAGCGGACGATCACCTACCTGCCGTCCCACGTCTCTGCCTACGCCCTCGCCCCGGAGCCGGGAACCCCGATCCACGCCGCGATCGGGCGGGGAGAGATCCGGATCCCCGCCGACGACGAGGTGGCGCAGATGTACGAAACGGCGCGAACGGTGTTGGCGGAAGCCGGCTACCGGCAGTACGAGATCTCGAACTTCGCCCGCCCCGGGCACGAATCCCGTCACAACGCGAAATATTGGAAGCGGGAGGGATACACGGGGCTCGGCCCTTCGGCGCACGGACTGCTCTTTCCCCCGGAAAGGGCTCCGCACGGCCTTCGGACGGCGAACCCTCCTTCGCTCGCGGAATACGGCCGCCGGATCCGGGAGGGCCGACGCCCCTGGGCCGACGAAACGGCCTGCCGATACGAGGATGCCTGGAAGGAATCGCTCCTTTTCGGGCTCCGGATGACCGAGGGGGTGGACCTGGAAGCGATCGAGGAAAGACTCGGCGTCCCGCCTCCTTCCCTTCGGGCGGCTCTCTCCGACCTGGTACGGACCGGAAGGCTTCTCCGGGACGGCACCCATTACCGTCTCCCCGACGACCTGCTGTTCGTCTCCAACGAAATTCTGGCGTTTCTCGCGTAAGCGACCTGGGGCGGGACCCGGACCGTCCCGCCCCAGGCTTTTTCTATCTACCCTTCTTTCGATGATGCTTCCCGTTCTTCTCCCATCCCCCCCACTCGCCCCGTCCATGCCTCCGGTCCCGGTCCCGGAGTTCGTGATGTTTCTTCAGCTGGCCGTAAGGGATCTGGTGCTCGTGGGCGTAGATCTTCCGGTAGTTTTTCGGAAGCCGAACGATCGCCGCCGGAACGGCCCGGGAAGCGACGATCCCCCAGGGACCGTTGTACGCCCGGGCGCGGAACCAGTGCCCCTCCTTCGGCGTCCACCAGTAGCCTGCACAGAAGAAAAGATCCACCGCCACGCCAGGGGCGAAATAGACCATGGTCCGGGGAACCACGATCATCTCCGGCGGCCCGGCGACCACCACGTCGGGGGGACCGATGTTGATGTTGACGTTCACCCCGGAAAAGGCGGAACCCGCCGTGAAGACAACGAGCAGCAGTGCCAGGAATCCACCGACGATCCGTCCCTTGTTCTTCCCCATGCCCATTTCCACCTCCTCGCGGACCTGACCGCGACCTGTTGATCCTGC
>DASUAN010000134.1:0-5705 GCA_035763765.1 Candidatus Deferrimicrobiaceae bacterium | reverse complement strand
CAGGGGATGTTCTCCCGGAGATACCGCTCCTGGAGGGATTGGACCTCTTTCTTCAGCCGGATCGATTCCAGGGCGTTCCGGATGCTCACTTCGAGGGTATCCATGTTGAGCGGCTTCACGATGTAGTCGTAGGCGCCGTGCTTCATCGCCGACACGACGCTTTTCACGTCCTCGTAAGCGGTGATCACGATGACCAGGAGGTCCGGGTACCTTCTGCGGAAGAGCGGAAGCGCCTCGATCCCGCTCATCCCCGGGAGTCCGAGGTCGAGAAGGAGGAGGTCCGGGGGGTCCGTTTCGGCGGCCTCGAGGGCGCTTTCCGCGTCGGGGAAGTTTCCCAGCCGGTATTTCCCTTCGAGGGCGATCGCCAGGGTCCCGCGGATGGTGTCTTCGTCGTCGACCACGAAGAGGGAAAAGTCGATCACGCGGAACCCCCTTTCCCCCCCGAGGGCAGCTCGACCCGGAACTCGGCGCCGTTCCACTTGCTCGCGGTGACGCGGAGCGTTCCGCCGTGATCGGCAACGATCCGGTGGCTGAAGCTCAGGCCGATCCCCGAACCGTCCTTCCGCGTGGTGAAGAAGGGATCGAAGATCTTCTTCTCGATCGCAGGAGGAACCCCCGGCCCGGAGTCGGAGACGCGAAGGACGATGTGCCCGTCCCCGAGGAAGGAAGCGATCTCCAGCCGCTTTTCCCCCTCGGTTTTCTCCATGGCCTGGCAGGCGTTCGTGATCAGGTTGATCAGCACCTGCTCCATGAGCTGCGGGTCGGCGCGACAGGTCGGGAGGTCGGGGGCCAGATCTTTCGAGATCGCGATCCCCCGGCCCCGCAGGGTCGACGAGGACAGCAGGATCGCCTCTTCGACGACCTGGTTCAGGTCCGCCAACTCCATGCGGGGGGGCGACGGCCTGGAAAAGTCCATGACGCGCTGCACGACCAGCCCCATCTTCTCGGCGGCGGACTTCATCTGCTCCACGAGGAGCCGGATCCTCCCCTTCGATTCCGGCTCGAGCCCCTCGGATCGCTCGCAGAGGTTCTCGACGCTCGCGATGCTGATGTTGATCCCCGAGAGCGGGTTGCGGATCTCGTGGGCGATTCCTCCCGCGAGGACGCCCAGCGACTCGAGTTTCTGCGCCTTGAGGAGTTCCCCCTCCGTTCTCGCCTTTTCCGTCACGTCCCGAAATACGAGGGCCTTTCCGATGGCTTGACCGCGCTCGTCGAGAATCGGGGAGAGGGTGGACTCGACGGTGCGCCGGGACCCGAGCCGGTCGACGAGGGCTTCCGCCTCCGTGCGGAAGATCTCGCGGAGGGGCCTGCCCCCGGCTTCGGCGCGCGACCAGCCGGTCATCGCCTCGGCGGCACGGTTGACGAGGATCACCCGGTCGTTCAGGTCGGTGGAGATGACTCCGTCCTCGATGGAATCGAGAACGATCCGGGCTCGCTCTCTCTCCAAAGCAAGCGTGTCGAGCGCGGTTCGGAGGGCGGAGATCGGATACAGATGGACGAGGAAGAAGAGGGCCAGGCTCAGGAGAACTCCGGTCACGGCCAAGGCGGCGGTTTTGAGGATCAGCGAGTTCACCGACAGGCTTGCCTCCAGGGTTCCCACGATCTCCCCGGAGTCCTTGAGGGGGTACGATCGCGTCATCACCGGCCAGGCAAGCGGTTCGTTCCACTCGGCCACGACGGCTCCGTCCGGATCCAGAATCCGGCGGGATTCCGGGTAATCATCCCCCGGTTGGTACGACAGGAGCCTCGCGAGCCGGATCGTCTCGAATTGCCACATCTCCGGGTTCCAGGCGATGATGGCATCGATCTGGCGGGAGTGGATCTCCGTTTCCGTCCGCAGATGCGCGTCCAGGGTTTTCCAGCCGAGCGCGAAGTAGATCGACGGCAGAGCCAGCGTCAGGAACAGGATAAGCACCCCCGACGATGCCTCGACGATTCGGATGATGTTCTGCCGGACGACGGACACGGGGCCTCCGCCTCAGTGCACGGCCGACTGGCCGTTCTTCTCCAGGATGGCGGCCCCCGCGGCGGATTGCACGAAATCGATGAACCGGCGGACCTCCTCGGGGGGATCCCGCCGCGTCACCATGCAGAAGATCTTGCTGTACGGATACGATCCGTCGCGAAGGGCCGCCAGGTTCGGCTCCACTCCATTTACGAACAGGACCCGGATCGCCTTCTTCTCGGAGAGGACGAGCGCAAGCGTGACCGCTCCGAAGGCGCCCGGGACATGCTCGATCATATCCGCCACGTCCTGGTCGGTCGCCGCGACGGTCATCCCTTCCCGGCGCAGTGCGCTCTCGACGGCCGCCTCCATCTCCGGGGAGATCCGCTTCAGAACCGGGACATCCGAATCCGTCGGGGGCCGCAGGACCGGGCGGATTCTCGTGCCGTTCTTCCATCGGGTCCGCTTTCCCCCGTAGATCTCCACGACGGACGCGATCGTTACCCCGGGTTCCCTGACGGCCGGGTGGACGCCGAACACCAGGGGGGTCCTGGCGTATCTCGTCTCGATCGCGCCCTGGGCACGCTCCTCGTCGGTCAATGGGCGCGCGCACAGTCCGATGTCCAGGCGTCCCGCCAGGACGGCCTTGATCGCGCCGGTGCTGCCGATGCTTGGCAGGAGGACGAACCGGGTATCCGGATGGGCTTTCCGGAACGCCTCGGAGAGGACCCGGATCGTTTCCAACGCGGCGCCCGTCCCGGAGATCCGGATCGTGTCCGCCGCGGCGTGGCCCGGTCCCCATGCGAAAAGACACATGAGGACCGCGGCCGCACAACCGGAAAATCCCGCCCTTCTCCGGATCACGAACGAAGCTCCTTGCCTTCCCGTCGGTTTCTTGGTTGTCCTGGGGCAGGCACCTCTTTCCGTCAGTACACAACAAATCGTTCCCCCTTGCCAAGCACTTCGTCGGGCGACGATCCGCCGATCACCAGGAGTAGTGGACCGTGTAGGCGATGACGACCTCGCCGCCGGGGGGAACCGTCGGGCGGAATTCGATCGTGCGCGCGTCGGATTTTCGGTAGGGCATCGATTTCGCCTTGATCTCCCACTGGATCCAGCGGTACAGGTGCTCGACCACGCGGACTTCGGCCGCTTCCTTCTTGTGGTTGCGCACCCTGATCTCGAACGACTCGTCCGCCCAGTGGTGGCCCGTATCCAGCCGGAAGTCGGTCTGCCGCCTCTCCCCGACGAGGTCGAAGGCGTTGCCCGTGTAGAGCCGCACCGTTTCGTCCTTCGGCGTGTGGTCGATCCGGTCTTCGCCGATGAACTCGTTCCGGCCGTCCACGTCCCGCCGGTAGATCTTCACCTTGCCTTTCGGCAGCGGCATGCCGAGGCGCGACTTCGCGGAATTCTGGAACTCCAGCATGACCCAGACCTTCGGGTTCGACTGGGTGCCGTATTCGGGCCGGGTCCGGATGCTCTGGTAGTCCCATCCCCGGTATCGCTGGTCCAGCTGGAACCCGTCGTAGACGTAGAGTCGCTTCGCGGGGACGCGGGACGCGCGGACGAACTCCACCTGCTTGATCTCCCGGTCGAGCACCGTCGTGGGCCGCGGGAGGGTGTAGAGGTGGTATTCCTCGAAGGCGCGCTCGGTGACTTCCCCCGGCCGCACGCTCGAGGCGCGCTCCATCGCTCCGAACGCGTCGAGCGTCTCGCCCTCCGGCCGCGCCCGCGCCACGTCGCCGGCCATGAGCTTGACGCTTGCGTGCTCGAAGTCCTTTCCGCTCATGTTCTCCAGGGTGACCCAGCCGATGATGTCGAACGTGTCGCCCGTTTCCGGCGCGACGGCGTTGTAGTTGGCCTCCCACCGCATCCCTCCCGTCAGGTAGGAGAACTCCACGTCGTGCCTGCCGGCCGTCTCCGTCCAGAGGCGCCACAGGAGCGTAGGTTTCAGAAACGCCTTCGGGTCGAGCGCGTCGAAGATCGGCTTTCCCGGGAGGCCGAACTGGATCTTTCCGTCCACCTCCACGATCGGCTGCCCGCCCGCCTGCGGCTGGCTGTAGATCATCTGCCGCGCGGAATATTGCGGCCCGAATCGCTGGAACGCGGAGGCGTGCGGCACGTAGCCGCTGCGCAGGATCTTCCCCTTGACGATCTTCTTCTCCCCGGTCTGCGGCACGGTGACCTCGAAATCGAGCACCTTCCCCTCGGACTTGCGCAGCAGAAGCCCCTCGCTCAGCGGATCGCTCTCGTAGTTCTGCTCGAGGATCCGGATGGCGTCGGGGTTCTTCAGGTCGCGCAGCACCACGGAATCGGGCTCGAGGTGGGCGGTGATGTCGGTGACCCGCACCTCGCTCTCCCCGCCGCCGAGCTCCAGGGAGCGGGTTTCCTTCACGGTGGCGAAGTTCTGGTTGTAGATCGTCAGCTGCGTCTGGGCGAGGACTGGGGCGGCGGCAAGAAGCGTTGCCAGGGCGAGCACTCTCTTCATGTCGGCCTCCTTCTGGAAAAGAGGGTAACTGCTTGACACCGGGCGGGCAAGAAAAGTTCCCGCGGGGCAGTGTGCAAGAAGCCGCGCGATCGGGTAGTCTAATGGGCCATGAACGCCAACCGGTTCCGCTGGGGGATCGCGCTGGTCCTGTCCCTTTCCGGGGTCTCGGCGCTCCTCTATTATCTTCAGTACCGGTACGCCGGAGGGACGGAGCAGGTCCTCCAGTGGCTGATCGGCTGTCTCGCGTTTCTCCCCATCCAGGTCCTTCTCCTGACGCTCGTCGTGGACCGGCTTCTCGCGCGGCGGGAGAAGCTCATGATGCTCAAGAAGCTCAACATGGTCATCGGCGTCTTCTTCAGCGAGATGGGGACGCGTCTCCTGGAGATGTTCTCCGCCCTCGACGCCGATCTCGACGCGGTCCGGGCCGATCTCGTCCCCCGGCCGGAATGGAAGGCGCGCGACTTCCTCCGGACCGCCGGCCGGATGAAGGCCCGCGAGGGGAGGATCGACGTCCGGGCGGCGGACCTTCCGGGCATGAAGTTCTTTCTCTCCTCCCGGCGCAATTTCCTCCTCGGCCTGTTGGGGAACCCGAACCTCCTCGAGCACGAATCGTTCACGGACCTGTTGTGGGCCGTCTTTCACCTGACCGACGAACTGATGCATCGCGAGGATGTGAGCCGGCTGTCCGACGCCGATCTCTCGCACCTCTCCGGCGACATCCGGCGCGCCTACCGCATTCTCGTCGCCGAGTGGCTCTTGTACCTTGCCCACCTCAGGGAGGATTACCCCTACCTGTACTCGCTCGCCGTCCGGACGAACCCGTTCGACCCGGCCGCGTCGGTGGAAGTCCCTTAAGCGTCCCGACGCATATCGAGCCCACGATCACGATGCGGTCCCGACCCGGCCCGCGGAATCGGAAAGGTCCGCAAGAGGGCTTGCCGCCGGGGCCGATCCGGGAGAAAATTTCTTCCTGTCCGTTCAATCCATTTTCTTCTAAGGAGATCTCCCATGGCGCACGCGGCGGATTTCGGGAAAGCCCTCCAGGTGGGCCGCCCCCCCAACATCTTGTCCCTGTTCCCGAACTCGAGGGCGCTGATCGTCAGCGGAAAGGTCGTCGACCGGGCGATGCGAGGCAGGGGGAAGGCCATCGCCATGGCCGCCAACGGGCGCAACTACTTCGTCATCCGGGGGGCGCTTGCGGCCGCCCAGCGGGCCAACGCCCCCGTGATCATCGAGATCGCCAAGTCGGAAGGGGGGCAGAAGGCGTACTGC
>DASUAN010000133.1:0-5498 GCA_035763765.1 Candidatus Deferrimicrobiaceae bacterium | reverse complement strand
CCTTCCGCACGCGAGAACGCATTTTGCAGGCGTTCCACCCGCTCGCTGCGGCGATGATTCCGCTCTCCGAACGTAATCATGGGGTGCGCGCCGACATGGGAAATGTGCCCGGGGCCCGCTACCATGCTGATCATGCTGCATAAACCACCGAGGACGCGTTCTGCGCCGAACACCCCGGATAGTTGGTCGGGCGCTTCGACGCCGTTGAGCAACGGCACGATCGTCGTCTTTTCCCCCACCATGGGGCGCATCGTCTCGATGGCGTCCGGCAGCTGCCACGACTTGACGACAACCAGGATGTAGTCGACCTCGCCCACCGTGGAAGGATCATCCGTCGCCGAGACCGGATCGACGCGAAAATCACCGTTGATGCTGTCGACCCGGAGCCCATTTTTCTGCATCGCCCGCAGATGCTCCCCGCGTGCGATGAAGACAACGTCCTCCCCCGCCTGCGCGAGCCGTCCGCCGAAATAGCCGCCCACTCCGCCCGCTCCGACAATCGCCACGTTCATGGTTGCCTCCGCTCCTTCATGGAATCCTCCTCGACCGGCATGGTCATGCTTCGTCGAACTCCCGGATGCGGCAGTAGGTTTCCCGGGTGAAGTACACCGCCGCCACCGACAGGCAGGAACTCACGAACAACCACAGAAATGCGGCCGAATAGGCGCTCGTATTGTAAATCCTTACTCCGTTGACCAGCAGTCCGCCCCAGTGACGGTCGAGAACGGCCCCAAGCAACGGTTGCAGGACCGCCGCAAACCCCAGGGGGCCCATGTTGACCACTCCGGCCACGGCGCCGGCGGCCCCCGGGTGGTTGGCCTCCCGGGAATGGGCAAAACCGATGATCAGGGCCCCGGAGGCAAACCCGATGGCGGCGAACAAAGGATACAACAGGACCCGGGGGATGCCTCCCCAGAAAAGAAAGACCGCCCAGAGGGTTGCAACCACCACATTCGCCGTCAGATAGGGGACCTTGCGTCGCCCGAGGCGGTCGGACATCCCTCCCAGGGTCGGACCTCCGATGGCCCAGGCGATCAACATGGTCGAAGTCAGCGCGGCCGCATGGCTGCGGCCGATTCCGTACACCTGGGTGAGGTAGGGAACCCCCCATAATCCGGCGAACACCAGAACCGGAGCGGCGGACAGACCGCCGGCCGCAAGCAGCAGCCAGGTCTCCCGCTGGGCCGCGACAAGGCGCAAAGCGCGCAAGGGGGGCAGACTGCCATGCTCGACAACCGATGCATGGACGAAGCTTTCGAATCCGCGCTCTCTCGGGTCATCCCGCACAACGACCCCGATCACCGCGGCCATGGCGAACGTGAACGCTGCACTCGCAACCATGGATGCCCGCCAACCGAAGGCGCTGATCGCCTCCGAGAGCGGCACGCCGGCGAGCACGCCGCCGAAATTGCCAAGCAACAGGGCCACTCCCGTCACCGTGGCGAAGCGGTTGGGCGGGAACCAGTGCCCGGCGAGCTTCATGCAGGTGACAAAAGCGACACCGACGGAGGCTCCGACCAGAAGACGGCCTGCGTAGGCCATCCACAGGTTCCCCGCAAGGCCGAACATCAGCGTGCCGGCCGCGGCCAGGAAGGCCGCCGTCGCGCTCAGGCGCCTCGGACCGATCCCGTCCGCCAGGAGGCCGCTGGGGATCTGCATCACGGTGTAAGAGTAGAAATAGGTGGCGGACAGGTTCCCGAGAATGGCGCCGCCGATGCGGAATTCCCGCATCAACTCGTCGACCATCACGGCGGGGGCGACACGCTGAAAGAACCCGAACAGGTAGAAACCGGCCACCAACCCCCACATCAGCCAGGACATCCAGGCAGGCGCGTTACGGGACATGGGGTGCATACTCTATCCGATCCTCAAGGGTCACGGCAAGGGGTTCCTTTTCCCGGTTCCTTTTTCCGTTTACGTTTCCCGGCATAGTTATACAATAACCGAATCGTGTTTCGGGGAGGACCGCCGCAATGACCTTACGATCGAGGAAAGAGGACCTCCTTGCGCTCCCGGAAGCGTACAAGGCGTTCCATGAAGGGATCTCCCCCCCCATCCCCGCATCCCGAATTTTCTGCGATCCGTTCCGGCGGCTCGCCTTCGGCACGGATGCCAGTTTCTACCGTCTCGTCCCGAAGATCGTCGTAAAGGTGAAGACCCCCGAGGAAGTCGCGCACCTCCTGCGGACCGCGGCCCCCTTGCAGATCCCCGTCACGTTTCGCGCTGCCGGCACGAGCCTGTCCGGCCAGGCGGTGACGGATTCCGTCCTGGTGGTGCTGGCCGGAGGATGGCGGAAATGCGTTATCCATGGCAACGGGGAGAAAATCTCGCTGGGCCCGGGGGTCATCGGAGCCGAGGCCAATGCCCGCCTGGCGCCGCACCGGCGGAAGATCGGCCCGGACCCCGCGTCGATCAATCACTGCATGATCGGGGGGATCGCCGCCAACAACGCGAGCGGCATGTGCTGCGGAACGGCGCAGAACAGCTACCGGACCGTCGAGAGCATGAAGGTCATTCTCCACGATGGAACCGCGCTGGACACCGGCGACCCGGACTCGCGCCGCTCCTTCCTGGCGTCCCACGCGGGGATGATCCGGGCGATCGAGGAAATCCGGGACGAGATCGCCGAAGACCCCGTTCTCCGCGAGCGGATCCGGGACAAGTTCCGCATCAAGAACACCACGGGATACAGCATCAACGCCTTCGTGGATTTCTCCGACCCCGTCGACATCCTTCTTCACCTGATGGTCGGGTCCGAGGGAACCCTGGGGTTCATCGCGGAAGTCACGTACCGGACCGTGGAGGAGCACGCGCACAATGCCTCGGCCCTGATCCTGTTCCCGGACATCGGGGACGCGTGCCGGGCGACGATCAAGCTCAAGACCGGCCCGGTGTCCGCAGTCGAGCTGATGGACCGCGCCTCCCTGCGGTCCGTCGAGGATAAGGAAGGGATGCCGCCCTATCTGAAAACCCTCGCGGACTCCGCGACGGGGCTTCTCGTGGAGACCCGGGCCGGCGACGCGGATTCCCTCGCGCGGCAGGTGGAGGAGGTCCTTGGGCTCCTTTCCGATATCCCTACCGTATTCCCTGCCGCCTTCACGGACCAGAAGGCGGAGTGCGAGAAGCTCTGGAACGTCCGGAAAGGGCTTTTTCCCGCCGTCGGGGCGGCGCGGCAGATCGGAACCACGGTGGTCATCGAGGACGTGGTGTTCCCCATCGAGACGCTCGCGGACGCGACCCTGGAGCTCGAGGGTCTGATGAAGAGGCACGGATACGAAGAGGGGATCATTTTCGGCCACGCCCTGGAGGGGAACCTTCATTTCGTCTTCACGCAGGATTTCAGCGGCCCCGCGGAGGTGGCGCGCTACCAGCGGCTGATGGAAGACGTGTGCGACATGGTGGTCAGAAAGTATGACGGGTCGCTCAAGGGGGAACACGGCACGGGCCGGAACATGGCCCCCTTCGTGGAGATGGAGTGGGGGGAAAAGGCGTATGCGTTGATGAAGCGGATCCGGCGTATCTTCGACCCGAAACGCCTCCTCAACCCCGGCGTGATCCTCAACGACAACCCCCTGGTATACCTGGAAGACCTGAAGCCCCTGCCCAAGGTGCACGAGATCATCGACAGGTGCACCGAGTGCGGGTTCTGCGAAGTCATGTGTCCCTCCAAGGACCTCACGACGACCCCTCGTCAGCGCATTGTCATCCAGCGGGAGATCTCCCGGTTGCGGGCCGGAGGCGGCGACGGGCAGGCTCGTGCCCGGTTCGAGGACGATTACGGGTACCTGGGCGAGCAGACGTGCGCGACGGACGGGTTGTGCGCCACGACCTGCCCCGTGTCGATCAACACGGGGGAACACACGAAGGAGCTTCGGTCCCTGCAGAAAGGCCGCATCGGCCGGGACGCGGCCCGGTGGGCCGCAGGCAACTATGCAACGGTCGCCGCCGGGGTCCGGGGCGGTCTTGCCGCGTTGGGAGCGGCACGGGCGGTGCTCGGAGAGCGCGCCCTGGGTTCCGCGGCCCGGGGGCTCAGGGCCCTTTCGGGCGACCGGCTACCCCTTTGGAATTCCCGCATGCCGGGCGCGGCCCCGGCACGAACGTTCCGGAACACGTCCAACGGCTCCGACCGCAAGGTGGTCTATTTCCCCAGCTGCATCGTGCGGGCCATGGGGCCTTCCCCGGGGGACCCGGACCAACGCGCCCTCTTCGAGGCGATTCGCTCGCTCCTCGAGAAGGGGGGGTACGAAATCCTGTACCCCCCCGGCATGGCCGGCCTGTGCTGCGGCATGCCCTTCGGAAGCAAGGGGTTCTTCGAGGAGGCCGGGCGGAAGCGCAGGGAACTCGAAGCGGCTCTTCTGGCATGCAGCCGGGATGGAGAGTACCCGGTGCTCTTCGACACGAGCCCGTGCCTCCACACGGTGAAGCAGGACCCGGACCCGCGCCTCCGGATCTACGAACCGGTGGAGTTCATCCACTCGTTCCTCCTGGATGCCCTCGAGTTTACGAAGATCCCGGAGACGATCGCCGTGCACGTCCCGTGCAGCTCGATCAAGCTGGGGCTCCGGGAGAAGTTCCTCGCGGTGGCGGGCGCATGCGCCGAAACGGTGGTAATCCCCGACCGGGTGGGGTGCAGCGGGGTTGCCGGCGACCGGATCTTTTTCTTCCCGGAGCTCAGCGAATCGGCGCTTTCGGCGCTCCGTGAAGGCCTGCCCGGCGAATGCCGGTCCGGGTATTCGAGCAGCCGCACCTGCGAGATCGGGCTCTCCCTCCAAAGCGGCCTGCCGTACCAGTCCATCGCCTACCTGGTCGACCGGTGCACGGCGAGGAAGAAATAGGCGTCATGCGGGGAGGCGAATCCCGTTCCCTGCCGCAGGGGGCGTACTGGACATTTTCGTATTCTAAAGCGAGCCCCGTTCCGACGCCTGGCGGCGAAGTGCGTGGCGAGAAACTATCCGCCCAACGGGACATCTAAAACGAAAATCTCATATCCGTGGCGGGAGCCGTTTCCCGGAGGCCCCGGCCGAGGGAGTATCCATGAAAGAAGTGACATTCATCCGCCCGAGCCTGGCCCAGGAATTCGCGAAAGACATCCTCACACCCGAGACGTTGAACCGGTTTGCCGAGCTCGTCCGCACGAAGGTCGCAGACGGCCGGACCCTGGAAGAGGTCCGCCGGGACCGCGTGGAGGCCCGGCCGGCGAAGCAGGCCCGGCTGGATGCCGGCGAACCGCTCGACTTCCTTCCGGAGAACGAGGTGATCACCTTCCTCGATGGGACCACGATGACGGTCAAGGAGATCCGCGAGGCCGACTGGAAAGTGAACGGGCAGCCGCCGCAGCTGAACGGGCGGTACGTCCAGCTCACCGGCCCGTGCTCGGATCCCGCCATGGCGATCGGCGCCATGAACACGGGGCAGCAGTGGATGGCGGACAGCGAGGATGCCGCCGCGCAGTCCACCGACAGTCCGTTGCGGACACAGCGCTCCCTGAAGCTTCTTTG
>DASUAN010000132.1:0-4753 GCA_035763765.1 Candidatus Deferrimicrobiaceae bacterium | reverse complement strand
TGAAACTTCCGGAGCTGAAGATCGGCCAGTTCACGGCGCGGATTCCGGTCGTCCAGGGAGGGATGTCCGTGCGCGTTTCGACCTCGTCGCTCGCGTCGGCGGTGGCCGAATGCGGCGGGATCGGCACGATCGGGGGCTCGGGCATTCCCATCGAGGAACTGCAGGAGGACATCCGAAGGGCGAAGCGGATGACCCGCGGGATCATCGCCGTCAACATCATGTTCGCCATCCGCCAGTTCATGGAGGCCGTGAAGGCGTCCATCGATGCCGGCGTGGACATGATCGTAACCGGCGCCGGGTTCTCCCGCGACATCTTCAAGATCGGGAAGGACCACAACGTCCCGATCGTTTCCATCGTGTCCTCTCCCGAGTTCGGCAAGCTCGCCGAACGGTGCGGGGCGGACGCCATCGTGGTCGAGGCGAAGGAGGCGGGGGGGCACCTCGGCACCGACCGGCCGCTGCGCGAACTGTTTCCGGAGATCCGCAAAGTCGTGAAGAAGGTGCCCCTGATCGCCGCGGGCGGGATCACGGACGGCTCCGAGATCGCCGAGATGATGGGGCCATACGGGGCGGACGGCGTCCAGATGGCGACACGGTTCGTCCTCACCCGGGAATGCGACGTCCCGGATTCGTTCAAGAACGCCTACCTGAACGCGAAGAAGGAGGACGTCTCCCTGATGCATTCTCCCGTGGGGCTTCCCGGAAGGGCCATCCGGAACCGTTTCCTGAACCGGCTGCTCGGGGGGGAGAACGTCTACGACGGAGAGTGCAAGAGGAACTGCCTGAAGAGCTGCGACCATACGTTCTGCATCATCGACCGGCTGGACCTGTCCCGGGAAGGGGAGACGGAGGAGGGACTCGTGTTCGCCGGGGAGAACGTGTGGAAGATCAAGGATGTCCCCACGGTCCGGGAGCTGATCGACCGCCTGGTCGCCGAGGCCGAGAGCGTCTACGCTCCCGTGCCGGCCTGATCGGCGAGGACGGTCTGGAGGAAATTGTCGTAGAGCTCCGGCTCGAATTCCGTTCCCCGCCCCCGTTGCATGATCGAGAGCGTCGTCTTGATGTCCAGTCCGTCCCGGTACGGCCGGTACGTTCGCAGGGCATCGTAAACGTCGGCGATCTGCGTCATGTAGGAAACGGGGTGCAGTTGTCCCGTGTTCGTGGTTTTGGGGTACCCCGACCGGTCATACTTCATGTGGTGCTCGAAGCAGACGATCACGGGAAGATCGGAACCGCAGTCCATCTTCCTCAGCGCTTTTGCTCCGAGCACGGGATGCTCCGACATCGTGGCGAACTCCGACGTGTCGATCTTTCCCGGCTTCTGCAGGATCGCGGTGGGAACCAGCTCCTTCCCGACGTCGTGGAGCATGGCGGCGAGACCGATCTCGTGGAGGTTTTTTTCCGGAAGACCGAGAGCGGTGGCCTGGGCCACGACGATCGTGGAGACGTTCAGCGAGTGGGTCACCGTATAATCGTCGTGGGATTGCAGCTGCATGATGCGGTGAAGGAGAAACGGGTCCTGTCGGATCCCCTTCATGATGTTCGCGACGATGTCCCGGGCCTGGGACAACGAGATGCTGGACCCGGACGCGATCGATTGGAGAAGATCCTTCAACACGTCGGTTGCCCCGAACAGGAAATGCGACCGGGAAAGCACGTCCTCCTCCGGGCTGATCATGTCGGTTTCCGGTGTGAGGGCCTGGATGTTCCCATAATCGATGAACTCGAACTTGGTTCCCTGGGTGTCTTCCTTTCCCGTCGCAAGATAGTAGACGAACCGTTTCAGCTCCCCCGGCGTAAGCCCCTCCCGGATGGAGAACCGCTCGATCCCCTTTTCGCGGATGTCCTGGAGCAGTTTCCCCAGCGCGGGATTCGTTTCCAGGAAGGGGAACTCGTCGACGACGAAGTGGTTGCCGATGAGGCCGACGTGGATCGTGCCGATGGAGGAGATCGCCTGCTCGATGCGGCCGTGCAGACGCGAAAGGAGGTGCTGGATGCGCTGATGATTTTCGGGATAGATGTTCGCCGCCTGGATCGTCTGGGCAAGATCCAGGACCAGACTGAAAAGTTCCTGCGGATTTTTCATCGGGCCCCCGTCAGGCTCTGCAGCAGCACGTCGCAGTGGGATCGCACCGCCGTCCTCCTCGCTCCCTTCCCCCGGTGAAGGAAGGCGATGGCCTCGGTTCCGCCGATCTGGAAAAGCGCGCTGGCCGCGTCGATCCGGACGAGATCGTCCTTCCCTTTGGAGAAAAATCTCTCCTCGAGAAGGATCCTCCCCAGCCCCGTCACCGCCTCGGGAGCGCCCAGCTTTCCGATCGCCTGGATCGCTTCCCGCCGCACCCGGATGTCCGGGTGGAAAGCGGCCTGCATCAGGGGAGCCACCGCCCGCCGGTCGCCGACTTCCCCGAGGACGGTGCAGAGGTTCCTCACATAATACCATTTCGGGTGCGACAGCCGTTCCAGGACCTCCGGGACGGCGACGGGCCCGAGGGAGACGAGAAGCCGGATCAGGGACCGGCGCCGGGCGGCCACCGGTTCCAGGAGCAGCCCGTCGAGGAGCGGTGCCACGGAGGTGGTCGAGAACTTCTCTAGGAGGTGCTGGATCGTTTCGTTGTCTTCCTCGGAGGTCTCTCCCGCCAGGAAGATCTCCCCGATCTGGGTGAAATCGGTCTCCATGAGGGCATCCCGAACCCGGGGCCGCCATTCCGCACGGGTGGTCGTCGAGAGCGAATCCAACGAGGTCAGAACGGTATGCAGGAGTTTGAAATCTTTCAGGGAGATGAGATTCGGGATGGCTTTTCGGACATCCTCGAGGAGTTCGAAAAAAATCTTCTCCTGCGTTTCATTTCTCAGGAGCTCCAGAAAAATTTTGAGGGTTTTCTCGCGGATGACCGGTTCGCTGAACGCCTTGTGGATTTCCCTTGTATACGGCGTATTGGTCCCGATCCTCTTGAGGTGGGACTTCCGGAGGGAAGAAATTTCGTCGAGAAAGCGCCGGTAGTCCTCCTTCAGGTACGTCCCTTCATCGCGGGACAGAAGAAGTTTTTCGACCGCCTCCCACGTCTTCTGGGCGTAGTAGTCCTTGGCCCTCCGGGTCTCCCGCACCTTCTCCCCGACGCGCAGGAAGAGGGAATTCCCAGCGTTCCGCTCGCCCGCGAGGGTGGCGAACACGCTGCGGAGTCTTTCTCCGATTCTTCCCTGAACGGAAAGGATCGTCGAGAGCAGTTCGAGGAAATCCTCGTCGTTTTGGTCTTCCGCCAGAGCCCGCGCGAGGGGAAGAAGGTCTGCGTCGGTCCCCTTCCCTCCCTCGGGGTCCTGCTTTCCCAGCCCGGCGTCCAGCTTGGAAAGGAACTCCTGTTTCCGGTCCTTCGGGAGCTCCTTCACGAACCGGGAGATACGCTGCACGACCTTCTGGACCATCTCGGCCGATAAGGGGGTTTTCCCGGAAAGGAGTTCCTGCCTGCCTTCCCTTTCCCACGACCGCTGGAGAATCGCCCGGAGAAGCGTCGGGGTGTGGGAAAGCTCTTCCATGATTTTCGCCTCCTCGTTCTGGTCCTCGAAGTCGGCGGTGAGAAGCAGACGCCAGAGTTCCTCTTCCCGATTCTCGCCCCGGGAAGTCTCCGGCGAATCCGCCAGTTTTCTCGACAGCAGCTCCTTGTAATTGATGGGAGAGAGGGAGATCCCCGCAATTCCTCTCTCCAGGAGAGACTCGTCGGGGGAGAGGGTCGTTTCGTCCGAGGTCGGCTCGTGAAGGTAGCGGAAGAGCGAAATCAGGTCTTCCGGGGTGACGTCCGGTTCGAACCCCATCGTGGCGACGCGGCGGAGGTAGAGGCTCTCCGTCAGGCGGGCGATGAGTTCCTGTCCCTCGCCCAGGAAATCGTCCCGGTAGAGAACCTTGTCGCGCGCAATCCCCAGGAAAAGGCGTCCCCCGGGTTCCTGGGACAGCCGGGCTCGGAGGGCGGCATGGAACTCGCCGACGCGCTTGGCGAGAATCGGGTGGTCCACCCCGTAGAGCCCGGCCCAGTGGTAGGTCTTCGCGAGAGCCAGGACCAGCTGCTCGATCGCGGGAACGGCAGCCTCTATCGCTTTGCCCTCCATCTCCGCTTAAGAATCGCATCTTGATTCGGGGGAATCAAGGTCTGCGGCCCGGGGAAGGGGAGAAAAGATAGGTGAACGCGAGGATCGAAAGGGCGCACAGCCCCCCGGCGACCCCAAACCCGGAGGCGAATCCGAACCGGGAGATCACCACGCCCAGGGTTGCCGCGGAAACCGCGAACCCCCCGTAGATGCACGTGTTATACCCGCCCATGGCGAGCCCGCGGACGCGGGCGGGAACCGATTCGGACAGGACCGCGCCGATGGCCGTGAATGCTGCCGCCATGGCTCCGCCGATGCCGGTGAAAAGGAGGTAGAGGGGGAGGGTGCTTCGGAACGCTCCGACGAGAGCGATGCACACCGCGAACAGAATATTCCCCCCGACGATGTACCGCTCCCGTTTCCCCGTCCGGTCCGCCAGGTGACCGACCGGGATGCGGAAGATCGCGTTGGCGGCGGCCTGGCAGGTGAAGAGAAAGCCGGTGTGGGTGACGGAGATCCCCGCGTCGCGTGCGTAGAGGGGGAAAAACGCAAAGAGCGCGCCCCACGCGTACGTGGAGAAGAAGGTGGCCACCCAGCAGGCCAGAACCGCCCGGTTCGCGACGATTTCCCGGAAGTCTGCGGCGTATTCCCGGGATGCGGGGAGGGTGATCGGGGG
>DASUAN010000131.1:0-12703 GCA_035763765.1 Candidatus Deferrimicrobiaceae bacterium | reverse complement strand
CCTACTATTTACGAATAGATACAAAAAGGGGGGAACCGATCCTCTGGTTCCCCCGACTGTTTCCTACTACTTACAACTCCTGCCTAATTCAACTGCCCCTTTCTGCTCCGACTCAAAATCCCGTGGCCGCAAGGCCGTGAGGGTTCGACCCCCTCCTCCGGCACCAGTCTTTTCACACTGCCGGCCCTTGGGGGTCGAACGGGCGGCGGGCGCCGACGAATAGGAGGAAAAGAGCGACATTAGTAGCGCGTCAGACCCGAGCCCCGCCGCAAAGGCCGATGGCATGGCTGGCCGAGGCTCAGGCGGGCGACCCCCTCCTCCGGCACCAGTCTTTTCCCGCTGCCGGCCCATGGGGGTCGAACGGGCGGCGGGCATCGACCGAATAGGTCCGTCTTCTCTCCAGGGAACTCATCCATTGACATGAATATGGTACAGGTGTCAAAGTAAGGACACGGTCTGTCCACCTCGCAAACCAACCAAATCGGCCCCTAGACAATCGAAAACCCACAACAGGAGGAGGGCCGGCGTGACTTTCCATCCCAACGAGCTTCCCCGCCACGATCCGCCCGTCTTCCCGCTCCGAAGTAAACCGTCCGGAGAAAGGAGCCTGATCATGCCCATCACACTGGAGAAAGGATCGCGTCTTTTCGTCGGCAAGGTAGTAGAGATCACGGCGTCCTCCACGAAGAGTTTCGAAGACGCCATCCAGACCGGGATCGCCCGCGCCTCGAAAACGCTGGAGGATATCCAGGGAGCCTGGGTCAAGGAGCAGAAGATCGTCGTCCGGGACGGGAAGATCGCCGAGTACCGGGTCGACCTGAAGGTCACCTTCCTGCTGAAGGAGTAGGCGGACATGCAACCCCCCGGTCGGAATCGTGCCCGGGAACGGGGAGCCGGCCGGGGGGATTTCTTCCACCCTTCCGTATTCCCCCTTCCCCGCCCGAAAAGGGTCACGGCTCGTTCCGCACGATCTCCACGATGATTTCGTTCCGCCGGAACGGGGGAGGAGTCCAGGGCGGGTTGTACTGGGCCGAACGGAACTCCGAGACCGGCCTTAAGCCGTCCCGGGCGAGCATTGCCCGCAGCCGGGCGGTTTTTTCCAAGACCTTGTCGGCGTTCGTCCACCCGCCGTAACGCAGAACGGCCGTCTTGTGGCTCGGAACCGCCCGGATCCGGACCCGCGGATCCTTCGGCACCGGCATCGTTTCGACCGTGAATTCCCCGGGGGCGATGAAGGCGATCGCATACCCGTCCGGCGTGGCCGGCTCGGGGGGGCCTTTCCGCCCGCCGTCCCGTTCCGGGGAGGGCGGGACGGCTTCCTGCAGAACCGGGGCCGTCATCGCGATTTTCTCGGGACGCCCGGAGAGGACCGGCGCGGTCATCGCGACCTTGGCCCGCCCCTCGTTGTTCCCTCCGATGTAGTCGAACAGGACGCGGAAACCCCCGTAGAGCGCGTCCCGCCAAGGGCCCGGCATCACCACCTCGGCGACGACGTACCCCTCGTACTCCCGGATCTCGTACCCTTTTTCCTGCGAAACGATCCTGTGCTTGGGCTCGGGCACGGTTTGGCACCCCCATGAGAGAACCACCATTACGCACACCGCGAGAAATCCGATCCCCCCCGACTCCGACCGCAGCCTCATCGCCTCTTCCCGTCCTTTTCCGAACGGGGAATCGAGAGGTTCACGCCGCCGCCTCCCCCGCTTCGATCTCCAAGGCCAACCGTTCGGTTCCTCTCAACACCTCGAGGCGCAGAAGGCTTCCGACCTCCACCTCCGAGAGGAGACGGTGGAGATCGTCCACGCTTTCCACGGGAAGGCCGTTCATCGCCACCACGACATCTCCCGGCAAAACCCCGCCCGCCTCGGCCGGCCCCCCGGAGGAGAGGGAAACCACTTCCACGCCGGACTCCCGGGACAAGCCGAAAAACCGCACAACCTTCCTTGAGAGCGGGCGCGGCCTGCCGGCGATCCCCAGGTACCCCCTTCGAACCTTTCCGCTGGTCAGCAGCTGGGACACGACATGACGGGCCATGTTGGAGGGCACCGCGAACCCGATCCCCTGGGCCGCGGCGATGATCGCGGTGTTTACCCCTACGACCCTCCCCCGGGAATCCACCAGCGGTCCGCCGGAGTTTCCGGGGTTGAGGGGAGCGGTGTGCTGGATCACGTTCTCGATGAGGCGCCCGTCCAGGCTCCGCATCGCGCGCCCCGTGGCGCTCACAACCCCCGTGGAAACGGTGGACTGGAATCCCAACGGGTTCCCGATGGCGATCACCAGCTGTCCCACCCGCAGGCCCGAGGAATCGCCCAGAAGGGCGTACGGGAGACCGGAACCGTTCGCGCGGATGAGCGCCAGGTCGTTCGGGGGATCGAACCCGACGGCAACGGCGCCGAGATGCATGCCGTCCGTCAGCGTCAGATGAATCCGGTTGGCGTCGCGCACCACATGGTGGTTCGTCAAAACATAGCCGTCCGGAGTCAACAGGACTCCCGAGCCCGCCCCGATCGGCTCCACGCCCTCTCCCGCGGCCCCCCCGCGTCCGGCGGAGATGCTGACCACAGCCGGCCCGACGGCATCCACCACGGTCGTGACGGCTCGGGAGTATGCGTCCAGGAGGTCAACGTCCTCGGCACGCAACGGGCCGATTCCTCGCCCCTCCGGAGGCGCAGACCCTTCCCATTTCGCGTTTCCCTGGATCAGGCGCAACGCTTCCCGCTCTTTCTCTTTCATCGCAACCATTCTTCTTCCCTTTCCGTCGTTCGAGAGGCGCCGTGAAAAACATCCCCTCAATTTTGGATGCCGGAAAGGGCGGGGCGATCCATCCGTTTCGCCTACCCGATTCTCCCCACCCCAAACGGCTGCCCTCCTCCACGATTTCGGCTTTTTCCTGCAGGGGGTTGACGCTTTCGGACCGGCAGGGGGAAACTGGAGCATGATCCGTGAACCAAGATCCGCTTCCGTTTCCGGGCAGGCCCGCCGGAATCGGCGGCACCGGCGGCCGATACGTGTCGCCATGTTTGCGCTTGCCCTCCTGTTTTCCCCCCCCTCGGCTTCCAGCGAGGACCTCGCCCTCGGAAACTTCAGCGCCGGGGAACTGGACGGGTGGACCCCGAAGATCTTCAAGGGGGAGACCTCGTACACCCTGGTGTCCGACGGAGACCGCCGCGTCCTGATGGCGCACAGCCGCAGGGCGGCATCCGGGCTCTACAAGCAGGTAACCATCGATCCCGGAAAATACCCGATCCTTCGCTGGTCGTGGAAGATCCGGGGAACGATCCCCGACGGGAACGAGAGGACGAAGGCAGGGGACGACTACGCCGCCCGGGTGTATCTCGTTTTCCCGAGGACCCTATTCTTTCGGACGAGAGCCATCAACTACATCTGGGCGAACACGCTCCCGAAGGGGGATGCCCTTCCCAACGCCTACACCGCGAACGCGATGATGGTCGCCGTCGAGTCGGGCGACGGCAAGGCGGGGATGTGGGTCACCGAGGAACGGAACGTGTACGAGGACTACCGGACGCTCTTCGGGGAGGACCCCCCTGCCATCGGCGCCGTGGCGCTGATGACCGATACGGACAACACGGGCGCCGAGGCGGTGGCCTACTACGGGGACATCACCCTCGGACCGGCGCGGTAGTCCCCGTCGGACGCGCCAATTCACGACATTCGACACCGGCCGGGGCCCCTGGCTCGCTACACATGGTTGCGGAGCATCAGCTCGACCGGATGGGGTTTGAGGAACACCTGCCGCTCGAGATAGGCGACGCGGTACTTCCGGACATAGTGGCCGATCAGGGTCACCGGGACGATCAGCGGGATCCGCTTCTCCCGGTAATGGGAGATCACCTCGAGGAGCTCCTGCTTCTCGTCGGCCGTGAGCACCCGCTTGAAGTGCCCCATCATGTGGAGCAGCACGTCGGCGGACTTCTTCACCGTGGGCCGGGCGGACAGGGCTTCCATGAGCAGGTTCTGATACCGTTCGAACAGCTCGGGGGGGGACAGTTCCTTCGCTCGGGCCACCAGCCGGCCCATCTCCGCGTAATGCTTCCTGCCGTGCGACAGGAGAAGAAGCTTGTGGTCAGTGTGGAACGCCACGAGCCCGCCGCGGGACCTCCCGGCGGCGAGGAGGTCGCGGAACCGGCGCAGGGTGAAGACCTTCCCGATGAACATCTCCCGCAGGACCGGGTCGTTGAGGCGCCCTTCCTCCTCCACCGGGATGAGCGGGAAGTGGTCCATGAACGCCTTCGTGAAGGCCCCCGAGCCCACCTTCGCGGGGATGCCGGAATCGCCGTAGACCTTGACCCGCTCCATGCCGGAACTCGGCGAATCCTTCTTGCAGATGTATCCGCACAGGTCGATCCGCTCCAGATCCACGAGTTTCTTCCCCGCCCAGTCCGTCATCCGGTCCGTGTGATCGACCCCCCCCTTGCTTGTGACCAGCCGGGGGGATTCCGGGTCGCCGACCAGCCGCATCGCCTCCCGGGGCGTGGGAAGTCCGCAGTCGACCTCGGGGCAGACGGGGACCCATTCCACGAACTTCCCGAGGGTCTCCACCAGGAAGCTCTCCCGCTTGTGCCCCCCGTCGTAACGGACCTTTTCCCCCAAGAGGCAGGAGCTGATGAGGATGCGGATCGGTTCTCCCAAGATCGTTTCCCGCTCTTCCCCCGAGGTGCGGATTGGGATATAAATCTTATCTCGTGATTATATTCCCACCGAAGCGGCCACGGAAGGGATCCGCATGGAAATCGCCGTCACCCTCGCGACTCCGGAGCAGAAGAGGCGAAAGCCCGCGGACGATTCGACCCTGGGCTTCGGGAAGTTCTTCTCCGACCACATGTTCCTCATGCGGTACCGGGAGGGCGCGGGATGGCACGATGCACGGATCGTCCCCTACCGGCCGCTTCCCCTCGACCCGGCGGCCATGGTCTTCCATTACGGACAGGAGATCTTCGAAGGGCTCAAAGCGTACCGGGGGGCGGGAAACGCACTCTGCCTCTTTCGGCCGGACCGGACCTTCGAGCGGATGAACCGGTCGGCGAGCCGGCTCTGCATGCCGGAAATTCCCGAAGCGGACGTGCTTGCCGCGGTCACCGCCCTTCTCCGGGTGGATCGGGAGTGGGTTCCCGGTTCGCGAGGGACGTCGCTCTACCTCCGGCCGACGATGATCGCCACCGAACCCGCCCTGGGGGTTCGGCCCTCCGCGGAATACCTCTTCTTTATCATCACCGGCCCCGTCGGGAGCTACTACGCGGGGGGACGCGAACCGGTCCGCATTCTCGTGGAGGAAACGTACGTACGGGCGGCGAAGGGGGGCCTGGGGGACGTCAAAGCCGGGGCCAACTACGCCGCCAGCCTGCTGGCGGCCAGAAACGCCCGGGAGAAGGGGTACGACCAGGTCCTGTGGCTTTCCGCCGACGGGCGGGAGGAGGTGGAGGAGGTCGGGACGATGAACATCTTCTTCGTGATCGGCGACGAGATCGTCACCCCTCCCCTCTCCGGCTCGATTCTTCCGGGGGTGACCCGGGACTCCGTCCTGCGGATCGCAAGGGACTGGGGTTGGGCCGTTTCCGAGCGCCGGATCGATATGGCGGAGCTCCGGCGGGCGGTCGCGGACGGCACCCTCCGCGAGGCGTTCGGAACCGGCACCGCCGCCGTGATTTCGCCCGTGGGCGCGCTTCACTACCGCGGCGAGAATTTCGTGATCGACGGGGCCGGGTCCGGGGCGGTCTCCCGCAAGCTCTTCGCCGAGATCACCGGGATCCAGTACGGAGAGATCGGGGACCGGTACGGCTGGGTGTACCGGGTGGAGTAGGAGAAAAACACCCGGATCGCGGGTGGGGGGGGGTGGCCCGATGGATCTCGGAATCCGCGGGAAAGCGGCGCTGGTCTGCGCGGGGAGCAGGGGGATCGGGCGGGCGTGCGCCGAGTCCCTGTCGGGCGAGGGGGCCCGCGTGGCGATCTGCGCGCGGAACGAGGAGACCCTAAAGAGCGCGGCGGCGGAGGTCGCCGCGAAGACGGGCAACCCGGTGCTGCCCATCCGGGCGGACCTGACCCGGGGCGAGGAGATCGACGCCCTGTTCCGACGGATCGCCTCCGAATTCGGGACGCTGCACATCCTCGTGAACAACGCCGGCGGCCCCCCCGCGTCCGGATTCCTGGGTGCGTCGGACGAGGACTGGGGCCGAAGCTTCCACCTGAATTTCCTGAGCGCGGTCCGGTGCATCCGGCACTGCCTTCCCTGGATGACCGGCCAGAAGTTCGGCCGCATCGTGCAGCTTACCTCCTTTGCGGTCAAGCAGCCGATCGACAACCTGATCCAGTCCAACGCGATCCGCAGCGCCGTGGTCGGCATGGCCAAGACGCTCTCCCGGGAAGTCGCCGAGCACAACGTGACGGTGAACAACATCTGCCCGGGGTACGTGCTGACCGAACGCCTCCAGTCCCTGATCGAAAAGCGGGCCGCGGAGAGCCGGGTGCCCCTGGCGGAGGCGATGGCGGCCGGGATCGCCGAGATCCCGGCGGGAAGGTTTGGGAAACCCGAGGAGGTGGCCGCGCTCGTCACGTTCCTCGCGTCGGAACGGGCGTCGTACATCACCGGGGCGACGATCCAGGTCGACGGAGGGCTACTCCGGGGGCTGCTCTAGGCCGAGGCGGCGCAGGAGCTCTCCGCGCGAGATCCCTCCCACGCGCACGATTTTCCGGCGTCCCCGACGCCCGGCGACGATCTCCACGCGTGTCCGGGGAACTCCGAGGGCGTCGGCCAAGAACCGGACGAGCGCCTCGTTGGCCCGGTTTTCGAGAGGCGGGGCGGTGAGACGGACCCGGACCGCATCCCCCAGAATGCCCGCCACCCCTTCCCGCGAGGCGCGCGGCAGCACGTGGACCGCGACCGTGGCGGCCTCCTCCTGCCGGCCGGCATCTCTTGCTCCCTTTCCGGTCACGACATCCGCATCGCCAGGTCGAACAGGGTCCGGACGACGAAGTGCTGGAGGAACAGGATGATGAGGATCGCGACCAGCGGGGAGAAATCGATGCTTCCCGCCATCAGGGGGAATCTCCGTCGAAGCCAGGAGAGAACGGGGTCCGTGACGGAGTAGAGGGCGCGCACGATGGGGTTGTACGGGTCGGGGTTCACCCAGGAGAGGACCGCCCGGATGATGATGATCCACATGTAGGCGGACAGGACGATATCCAGAATTCTCGCAACGGCAAACAGGAAGTTCTTCGCGACGAACATCGTGGTCTCCTTAGCGAGAAAGTTCGCGGCACCGCTGCCAGGCGGCGAAGACCGCGGACAGGACCGTGCCCCGGAACGCGCCCGTCTCGAGCGCCGCGATCCCCGCGGCCGTCGTCCCCCCGGGCGAGGTCACCATGTCCTTGAGTTCGGCGGGGTGCTTCCCCGTCTCCCGCACCATCCGCGCGGCTCCCTCCACGGTGGCCGACGCAAGGCGGACCGCCTCCTCCCGCCCCATGCCGGCGCGAACCGCCCCGTCGGCCAACGCCTCGATGAAGAGGAAGGCGTAGGCGGGGCCGGAGCCGGAGAGCGCCGTGACGACGTCGAGCAGTTCCTCGCGGGAGAATTCGGCCACCTCCCCGAAGGAGGAGAAGATCTTCCGTCCCCACTCCCTTTGCTTTCGCGAAACGCCCTTCGCGAAGAAAAGACCGGTGCTCCCCATGCCCACCTGGGCCGGGGTGTTCGGCATCGCCCGCAGCACCCGGGCGCCTTCCCCCAGCGCGGAGAGAAAGGCCCGGGTCGGCACCCCCGCGGCGACCGTGACGATCAGCTTCCCCTTCGCGTCCCCCGCCCGCACCTGTCCGAGGACTTCCCCGATGTTTTGCGGTTTGACCGCAAAGACGACCGTCTCGCACCGGCGGAAAAGGTCCGCCATCCCCCGGGCGACGGAGACGCCGAACCGCTTGCTCAGCTCTCTTGCGCGCTCGGGACGCACATCGAGCACGACCACCTCGCGGGGGGGAAGGAGCTTCGCCGCCAGGATCCCCCGGATCATCGCCTCGCCCATGTTTCCCGCCCCGACGAACCCCAGTCCCTTCATGCTCCTCACCTCGCCCGGCTCCCGAAGATCGCCGTGCCGACGCGCACCATCGTCGCACCCTCCTCGATCGCCGCCTCGAAATCGTTGGACATTCCCATGGAAAGCTCCGTCATGGCCGATCCGGCCCCGATGCGGGAGGCGCATTCGGCGAGCAGTTCCCGCAGGCGGATGAAATACGGCCTGCTCGCCTCGGGATCATCCGACCACGGGGGGATGGCCATCAGCCCCGACAAACGGACGCCGGGAAACCCGGGGGCGGCATCGACCAGTTCGGCCAGCTCCCCGGGGGCCACTCCCGTCTTGCTCCGCTCTCCCGCAAGGTTCACTTCCGCGAGAACGGGAAGGACCTTCCCCCCCTCCCCGGCGCGGCGGGAGATCTCCGCCAGCAGACCGAGGGAGTCGACCGTCTGGATCCACGAGAAGAGCGAGACGGCCCGTTTCACCTTGTTCCTCTGGAGCTTCCCGACCAGGTGCCACTCGGCCTGGGGAAAGGCACGGATCTTCCCCTCCGCTTCCTGGACGTAATTCTCCCCGAAGACGGTAAGGCCGGCTTCGATCGCCTCCCCGATGCTTTCCACGGGATGCGTCTTTCCGACCGCCACCAGCCGCACGTCCTCCCTTTTCCGGCCGGATCTCCTCGCCGCCTGTTCGATCCGTTCCAGGACCCGGGCCACGCGGTTCCGGATGGACTCTCCGTCGGTCATTTCCTTGTCACGAACCCGTACCAGCCGGGGCCCTCCCGGGACACGGCGATCAGGTTCGCCCGAAGGAGCATCTCGACCACGCGCGTCATCGGGAGGCCGACGACGTTCGTGTACGATCCGACGATCCGGTCGATCAGCAGGTTGCCGGCCCCCTGGGCGGCGTACGCGCCGGCCTTGTCGCCCGTCTCTCCCGTCCGGAGGTAGGCCTCGATCTCCGCCCGGGACAGGTTCCGGAACCGGACGCGGGTCGTCTCGCACGCTTCGTCCCGATACCCGTCGCGCGCGCGAAGGAGGCAGACCGCCGTGTGCACAAGGTGCTCCCTGCCTGCGAGCCGCGCGAGCATCCGGGAGGCTTCCCCGGCATTCCTCGGCTTTCCCAGGATCCTGCCGTCGATGACGACGATCGTGTCCGCCGCGAGAACGAACGACTCCGGATATCTCTTCGCCACTTCCTTCCCCTTCTCGCGCGCAGCCCGCCGGACGAAGCGCCGGGGGGCTTCCCCCGGCGCGGGCGCCTCGTCGACCCGCGGGGGGATCACGCGGAACGCGACCCCCACCACGCGCATGAGCGCGTCGCGCCTGGGGGAGGAAGAAGCCAGTATCAAGCTCGGAGGCGACGGCACGTTCACCCCATTATATCGGCAACCGATTTCTTGACCCACCCAAACTTCCTGTGCTACAAGAGGAAAACCTCATCCCGAGAGGGGAGCCCATGAGTCTGAAGACGATCACGGTCCGCACGGAAAACCCCCAGCAGATGATCGACATCACCCACACCGCGCGGCTCGTCGTCCGGGAGAGCGGCATCACCCGCGGCATCTGCCAGGTGTTCGTCCCCCACACGACCGCGGCGGTCACGATCAACGAGAACACCGACCCCAACGTGAAACTGGACCTGATCAACATCCTCGAATCGGCCGTGCCCTCGAAGGGAACCTACCTGCACACCGAGGGAAACGCCCACGCGCACGCGAAGGCCAGCCTGATCGGCTCCTCGATCACGGTGTTCGTCGAGTCCGGCCAACTGGTGCTCGGCACGTGGCAGTCGATCTACCTCTGCGAGTTCGACGGACCGAGGACGCGTAACGTCCTCTTCCGGATCACCTCCGGGTGATGCTCTCGTAGCGGGCGCGCAGCACCCGCCGGGGAAGGCCGCCCGCAACCACCTCCCAGGGAAACCCCTCGTCCGCTCCCTTCTCCCGGAACAGGACCTCGGAGAGGGCCTCCCCCCGGGGAAGCCTGGCCCTTCCCGTTTCGGCCTGCCGGAGAACCCCTTCCACGCGCCGGTCCGAAAGCCCCACGTATCCCTGGAACAGGGAAGAACGGGGGGAATCGGAGCGCACCCGGACATTCGGCAGGGACCGGACTCCTGCGGACACACCCCCTTGGCGACGCCGAAGGTCTTCCTCCCGGGCCATGGGGGCCCACTGCAACGGGGTGAAGGGTTTGGGCACGAAGGCGGACGTAACCGCCGTGATCGTCCCCATCCGCCCGACCGATTTCGCCTCGTGCAGCACCTCGCGGCGGAAGGCGGCAAGGAAGGCGACCGCCCCCTGCACCTCCTCTTCGACCCCGGTGCCGGGAAGGCCACAGAGGAAATAGAGCTTGAAGGAGACGATTCCGGCGCGGGCCAGGGTCCGACCGGCCGAGAAGAATACCCCGTCCGCAACCCGTTTCCCGATCCGCGCCCGGAGATCCTCGCTTCCGGTCTCCGGGGCCAGGGCGACCGTCCGGTGACCGCTTTCCGAAAGGATCCCGGCGATCTCCTCGTCCACGAGGTCCGCCCGCACCGAGGCGGGGGAGATCGCCCCGCCGCGGGAGAGGATCTCCCGGGAGAAGTCCCGGAAGTGCTTCCAGTCGAGGACCGCCGCCCCGACCAGACCGACCGTCGTCCGATGCGGCCAGAGGGCGTCCACGGTCGCCTTCACCTTGGCCAAGGGGACCTCGCGGAAATCGGGGCAGGCGTGCGCGGCCGCGCAGAACCCGCACTGTTTGGGACAGCCGCGGGACGTCTCCACCAGCGCCATTCTCCCGAGTTCGGCGTCCTCCGACAGGACCGGAAGAACCGGGGGGAACTCCCCGAGGGAGACCGTTTCCCGGACGACGCGAGCGGGAAAGCCGGGGCGGGGGGCAAGACCCGCGAACCGCCCCGGAGGCGACAGTCCCTTTCCTTCCCGAGGGTCGTATTCGGGGAGGTAGCCGGCCGGGACGAACAGTCCGGGGATCGTAGCGAGTTCCTTCAGGTATCCTTCGTCGGAAGGCCGGGGGGGGCCGAGATCGAGGATCGCACCGACCGCTCTTTCTCCGTCCCCGACCACCACGGCATCCGCAAGCACGCCGGCGGGCTCGGGGGAGAGCGAAGCGGCGAACCCGCCCGCCAAAACCAGCGGCCGCTCCCCGCGCAGAGAGCGCAATCCCCCGCCCCGGGAAGCCCGGTCGGCGCGGAAGGGAGACACGCCCCCGGCGGCGAGCAGCGCGGGAAGGTTCAGGAGATCGTTTTCATAGGAAAGAGAGAAGGCGACGAAGTCGAACTCCGAGAGCGGACGGCTGCTCTCCAGAGTGATGAGAGGGAGCCCGCGGCCGGCAGGCTCCCCCCGCGGCATCCGCCGCCTGCCGCCGCGCCGGAGAACCCCTCCTCCCGCCTCCCCCGGCAGAAAGGCCCTCTCGCACACGGCGTCCGCCCGGGCGTTCACCCGGGCGTAAATCGTTAGAAACCCGAGGTTCGACATCGCCGCCTCGTACCGGTTCGGGTAGACGAGGGCGATCCGGAGCCTGCCCCCCCAGTCCTTGCGGACCGCCCCGACTTCGCGGGACAGGATCTCCTCGTGAAGCCGGCGGATCTCCCACGTCATGCGCCCGGTGGCCGCCGGCGGAGGAAGGTCGGGATGTCGAACTCCTCCACTATCTCTTCCTCGATCGGCTTCTCGATCACCGGGAGCGGCTCGATCCGTTCCGGCTCCCTTCCCTGGGAAGCGCGCAGGAAGGTCGGTTTCTCCAGGTCCTCGCGCCCCACCAGCTTGATCGTGCGGCGCGGCGCCTTCCAGATGCTCTCGGCCACTCCCGTCTCGAAGCCGGTGGCGATGACGGTCACCTTCAGTTCCTCTCCCATCGTGTCGTCGATCACCGTCCCGAAGATGATGTTCGCCTCGTCGTCCGCCTCCTCCTGGATGAGCGTCGCAGCCTCGTGCACCTCGCTCATGGAGAGGGAAGGGCCGGCCGTGATGTTGAAGAGGACTCCCCGCGCCCCCCGGATGGCCACATCCTCGAGGAGAGGGCTGGAGATCGCCTTCTCTGCGGCAGCCATCGCCCGGTTCTGGCCCGTGGCGGCTCCGGTCCCCATCAAGGCCACCCCGGAACCCGACATGATCGCCTTCACGTCGGCGAAGTCGAGATTGATGTATCCCGGCTTGGTCACCAGTTCGGAGATCCCGCGGACCGCCTGGTAGAGGACGTCGTCGACCTTCCGGAACGCCTCCATGAACCGCATCTCCTTCCCGGCGATCATGAGGAGCTTCTCGTTCGGGATCACGATGATCGTGTCCACGATCCCGCGAAGCTCCTTCAGGCCCATCTCCGCCTGCCTGCGCCGGGTGGCGCCCTCGAACGAGAACGGGCGGGTGACCACCGCGACGGAAAGGGCTCCCACCTCCCGGGCGACCTCCGCGACGACCGGACCGCCTCCCGTGCCCGTCCCGCCTCCGAGCCCCGCCGTCATGAACACCATGTCGGCGCCGGCGAGGGCCTCGCGCAGCATGTCCCGGTCCTCCAGGGCCGCCTGGCGGCCGATGTCCGGGTTCGCTCCCGCGCCCAGTCCCTTGGTGAGCCTCGCGCCCATCTGGATCTTCAGGGGAGCGAGATTCTTCGAGAGGGCCTGCGCGTCCGTGTTCGCGGAGATGAACTCCACGCCGGTCAGCCCCTCCTCGATCATCGTGTTGATCG
>DASUAN010000130.1:0-2297 GCA_035763765.1 Candidatus Deferrimicrobiaceae bacterium | reverse complement strand
GCTCGGTCTCGCCCGGGTCCTCCCCTTCCACCATGATCCGAAGAACCGGCTCGGTCCCGCTGTACCGGACCAGGATCCTCCCTTTTTTCCCAAGCTTCTTCTCGAACTCGGCCAGCGCTTTCTGGAAGCCGGGCAGATTCTCCAGGGGGACCCGCTCCTTGAGCTTCAGGTTGAGGAGGATCTGCGGGAGGGTCACCATCTTCTTCCCCAGGTCGGCGAGCCGTTTTCCCGACTCGACCATCACCGCGAGCAGCTGAAGCGCCGCCAGGATCCCGTCTCCGGTCGTCGCGTGGTCGAGGAAGATCAGGTGTCCCGACTGCTCCCCGCCGAAGTTGTACCCCCCGGCGCGCATCGCCTCCACGACGTACCGGTCCCCCACCGGCGCCCGGACCATCTTGATCTTCCGCTCCTTGAGGAACAGCTCCAGCCCGATGTTGCTCATCACCGTGGCGACGACGGTATTTTTCTTGAGTTTCTTCCTCCGGGCGAGATTCTCGGCGCAGACCGCCATGATCCGGTCGCCGTCCACCACCTCTCCCTTGTGGTCGACGACGATCACCCGGTCGGCATCGCCGTCCAGCGATATCCCGAGGTCGGCGCGCGTCTCCTGGACCTTCGCCGACACCAGTTCCGGGAAGAGGGATCCGCACTTCTCGTTGATGTTCAGCCCGTTCGGGGAGACTCCCAGCGGGATGACGTCCGCGCCGAGCTCGTGGAAGACCTGCGGGGCGATCCGGTAGGCGGCGCCGTTGGCGCAGTCGATCACGATCTTTAGCCCCTCCAGGGACAGGTGGCCCGGAAAGGTGTTCTTGAGATAGACGATGTAGCGCCCCGTGGCGTCGTCGATCCGGTGCGCCCGGCCGATCTGCGGGGAGGGGGGCCGCATTTCTTTTAACTGGTCCCCCAGCATCAGCATCTCGATCTTCGCCTCGATCCCGTCGGCAAGCTTGAATCCGTCCCGCCCGAAGAACTTGATCCCGTTGTCCTGGTAGGGGTTGTGGGAGGCGGAGATCACCACGCCGGCGTCGGCGCGCATCGAGTGGGTGAGAAAGGCGATCCCCGGCGTCGGCAGCGGGCCGACGAGCATCACGTCGCCCCCCATCGAGCAGATCCCGGCCGCCAGCGCGGTCTCGAACATGTACCCGGAAAGACGGGTGTCCTTGCCGATGACGATCTTGTGCCGGCCTGCGTGGTTCCGGAAGCTGTACGCCACGGCCTGCCCGAGCGCCATCGCCGTCTCCACCGTCATCGGCTCGTTGTTGGCCACCCCCCGGACCCCGTCGGTGCCGAACAGCTTCCTGTGCACGCCCTCTCCCCCTACTTCCGGAACCGGATCGTCACGAGGACGTCCGGATTCCCGACGATTTTAGCATGCCCTTCCGGCAAGTTCACCCGCACCTTCGCCTTGAAGACCCCTTCGGGCTCCTCGGGGACGACCTCCTCCGTGGTGAGCGTCTTCAGGCGGGAGAACTCCTCGGGAAGCGCCTCGACCTCGAGCGACGACGGGTCCACCTCCGTCTTCGCGATCCGGGATCGGACCCTGGACGATCCCCCGACCCGGGGAGTGACGGGAACCGTTCTGCGTTCCAGCTTTTCCAGGACGATCTCGACGGAAGACGGGTAGACCCGCTCCACCCGGAAACCCGCGGGCACCTTGACCGATCGCTCGGTGAGGGGAAAGATCTCCTTTCCCGCCTTCGCGCCGGCGAGGTCGACCCCGACGGAGATCTCCTTCTGCTGCAGGGCGTTGATGAGCGTCGAGGGGCCGGCCAGCCGGACGTCGACCTGGCGGTCCACCTTCTTGGTGATCGCCATCCCGGGGGGGATGTTGCGGATCTCGAGCGGAACGGCGAACCCGACGTGGACGTTGCTCTCCCCCGCCACGAACCACCAGAGCAGGAAGGAAAGGCCGAGCGCCAGCGCCTTCAAGCCGAAATTTTTCCGGACGATTCTCATCATGCCCCGAACAGCTCTCGGAGGATACCCTCGAGTTCCATGGCGTTATTCGCAACCTTCATCTGTCGATCGAAGAACACCGAGACGATACCCGTTTCCTCCGAGATCACGACGGCGACCGCGTCGGTCTCCGTCGCTATCCCCCACGCCGCCCTGTGGCGTGTTCCCATCGTCCGCGTAGCGGAGGACTCCGCCGGTATCGGGAGAATGACCCGGGAGACGGCCACCCGTTCCCCCCGGAGGACAACGGCTCCGTCATGCAGGGGCGAAAGCGGGGAGACCAGAGAGGCCAGAAGTTCATAGGAAAAGACCGCATCGATCTTTTTCCCGTACTCGATGTA
>DASUAN010000129.1:0-2384 GCA_035763765.1 Candidatus Deferrimicrobiaceae bacterium | reverse complement strand
AACATCCCCGAGGGGGACGAGCTGCTCTACCAGAAGTCGGTCGACCCGCAGACCGGCCGGGTCTCGAAGACGCCGTTGCTGGTGAGGAAGCGGGCGCTGCTGACCGGCGAGACGATCAAGACCGCCCGGGTGAACTTCGAGTCCACCCGGGGGGGGGCCTACGTGGCGCTCTCCTTCAACACGCGGGGGGCCGAGATCTTCGACCGGGTGACCGCGGAAAACGTGAAGCGGCGCCTGGCGATCGTCCTCGACGACACCGTCTACTCGGCGCCGGTGATCCAGGAGAGGATCTCCGGCGGGGAAGCCCAGATCACCGGATCCTTCTCGGCCGAGGAGGCATCCGACCTGGCGATCGTCCTTCGGGCGGGCTCCCTTCCGGCGCCCGTGAAGGTCATCCAGAACGTGTCGGTGGGGCCGTCGCTCGGCCGCGATTCCATCGAGAAGGGGGTCCGGGCCGCCCTCATCGGGGCCCTGCTCGTCGTGGTCTTCATGGTGGGCTACTACCGGTTCGCGGGGCTGATCGCCGACTTCGCCCTTGTCTTCAACATCCTCTTCCTCCTGGCGGGGATGGCGGCGCTCGAGGCGACCATGACGCTTCCCGGGATCGCGGGGATCATCCTGGCCATCGGGATGGCGGTCGACTCGAACGTGCTGATCTACGAGAGGATCCGGGAGGAGATCCGGGGGCGGAAATCGGTGCGTGCCGCGATCGACGCCGGGTACGACAAGGCGTTCTGGACCGTGGTCGATTCCCACGTGACCACGCTGATCACCGCGATGATCCTCTTCCAGTTCGGGACCGGCCCGATCAAGGGGTTCGCCGTCACCCTCTCCATGGGGGTCGCGATCAACCTGTTCACCGCGCTGGTCTGCACGAAGGTGATCTTCGACTACATCAACGCGAAGCGCCCGATGCAGGCGCTCAGCATCTGAGGGGGCCGGGAGTGGCACCCGGGATCCGCGGGAGACAGGGGCGTCGACGTCGATGAGGGAACTGATCGGAAAGACCGAAATCGATTTCATGGGGCTGAAGCGCTACACGGCTGCGGTGTCCGGGCTGCTGATGGCGCTCGGGTTCTTCGGCGTGTTCCAGATCTTCACCGGGAGGGCCAACCTCGGGATCGAGATCGCCGGGGGAACCTCCATCCAGGTTCGGTTCGAGAAGCCGTTCCAGATGGAGGAGATGCGGAAGGTCCTCGCGGACGGCGGATACCGCGAGGCGGCCCTGCAGGCGGTCCCGGGGGAGAACATCCTGATCGTCAAGGTGGGGGCGCACGGCAAGGAGGAGAAGATGGTCGCCGAGCGGATCGTCGATCTCCTCCGGAAGCAGCTCCCCTCCAACCCGCTCGTCGTGGAAAGCACGAGCGAGATCGGGCCGGCGATCGGGAAGAAGCTGCGGACCGACGCGCTCTTCGCCCTCGCGATTTCCGCCCTGGCAATCGTGTCCTACATCGCCTGGCGGTTCGAGTTCAAGTTCGGGGTGGCCGCCACCCTGGCCACCTTCCACGACGTGGTCGGCCTGACCGGGATCTTCTGGCTCCTGGGGAAGGAGATCGACCTGCTCTTCATCACCGCCCTGCTCACCATCGGGGGATACTCCTTGACCGACACGGTGGTGGTGTTCGACCGGATCCGGGAGAATCTCCGCCTCCGGAAGAAGGGGACCTTCTCGGAGACGATCAACGTCAGCGTGAACGAGGTCCTGAGCCGGACGATCATCACCGCCCTGACGACCCTGCTGGCGTCCCTGGCCCTGCTCTTCTTCGGCGGGATCGTCCTGAAGAGCTTCGCCCTCGCGCTCGCGGTCGGCATCGTGATCGGCACCTACTCCTCCGTGTTCGTGGCCAGCCCGATCGTGGCGGCATGGAGGGGGGAGAAGGTCGCCCAGGTGAGGAAATGACCGCCTGTCGCGCCCCCCGGCTCTCCGGGACCCGAGGCGCGGCCGGGGGACGAGCAATCGGGGAGTGAGAACGCGGTTCGAGAGGAAGTGGGTGCTCCGGAATCCGGATAACCGGCTGGTCCGGGAGATCCGGGAGGCGACCGGCCTGTCGGAACCGTCGGCAAGGATCCTCGTGAACCGGGGGATCGTCGATCCCCTCCGGGCGAAGGAGTTCCTCTCCGGGACTCTCCGGGAAGTCACCTCCCCGTTCCGGATGAAGGACCTCGAGAAGGCGGCCGCGCGCGTCGTGGAAGCGGGCCTGCGGAACGAAAAGGTTCTCATCTACGCCGACTACGACGTGGACGGGGCGACCGGGGCCGCCGTCCTTCGCCTGTTCCTCGGGGAGGTCTTCCCCGGCCTGACGGTCCGGGTCCACCAGAATCACCGGGTACACGACGGGTACGGACTGCGGGTCCCGCACCTCGCCGCCGCCGCGGAGGAGGGG
>DASUAN010000128.1:0-9505 GCA_035763765.1 Candidatus Deferrimicrobiaceae bacterium | reverse complement strand
CCCCCGAGCCCCCCTCGACACCATCCATCGCAGGATCCCCTTCGCTGCGAGGTTGACCGCAATCGTCAGAAGAAAGAGAACGAGCCCGATCTCGATCAGGGCGGAGAGGTACAGGTCGCCCGTCGCTTCCGTGAACTCGTTGGCGATCACCGCGGCCATCGAGTACCCCGGCCGGAAGAGGGAAAGGAGAACGTCCGGCCGGTTGCCGATCACCATGGTGACCGCCATCGTTTCCCCGAGCGCCCGCCCCAGCCCCAGGATCGTCGCGCCGAAGATCCCCGGGAGGCAGTGCTGCCCGACGACGATCCGGACCATCTCCCAGCGGGTTCCCCCGAGGGAAAGGACCGCCTCCTTCTGGACCTGGGGGACGGTGGCCAGGACCTCGCGGCTCATCGACAGGATGAAGGGAACGATCATGATGGCGAGCAGGACCCCCGCCGCCAGCAGGCTCGGGCCGTAGACCGGCCCCCGGAACAGGGGGATCCATCCCAGGGCGTGGGAAACCGGTTTCATGAAATAGTCCCGAAGGATCGGGACGAGGACGAAGATTCCCCACAGGCCGTAGATGACGCTCGGGATGGCCGCGAGGAGTTCGGCCAGGAAGGATACGGGAGCCTTCAGCCGGTCCGGGGCGAATTCGTTGATGAAGATCGCGGACCCGACCCCCAGGGGAACGGCGATGACGATCGCGATGAGGGAGGAGACCACGGTGCCGTAGAGAAAGGGCAGCGCACCGAACTCCTCGAGGACGGGATTCCAGGTCCGGTTCGTGAGAAACGACGCGCCGAATTTCCGGATCGCCGGGAGCGACTCGCGGACCAAGAGCCCGAAGAGAAGGAGGGCGAGGAAGAGCACGCCGAACGCGAAGAGCGCGGTCGCCTTCTCGAACAGGAGGTCTTTCCGGTTATGTCCGGCGGCTCTTCGCATCGGCACCCGTCGTCAATACAGGGATCTCCCCTTGTGCTCGATCATCCGTAGCGCCCGGTCCACCTTCTCCGCCACCGGCTTGGCGATCGGGGCATAGAGCAGCGGGGCGTTCATCCTCTGGCCGTCGCCGATCGCCCACTTGAGGAAGGAGACGAGCGCCTTCCCCTTCGCCTCGTCCTTCTGTTCCCGGTAGACGAGGATCCAGGTCAGTCCGCAGATCCCGTAGGAATCCTTCCCGGGCGCGTCCACCAGGGAGACCCGGAAGTCGTCGGGCATCGTCGTGGCCGCGGCGGCGGCTGCGGCGGAGGTGGAATCGAGGGTCGGGAGAACGAAATTCCCCTCCCGGTTCCGAACGGCCGCCATCGCCATCTGGTTCTGGGTGGCGTAGGCCAGTTCCACGTATCCGATGGCGCCCGGCGTCTGCTTGACCAGTCCCGCCACCCCCTCGTTCCCCTTGCCGCCCAGTCCCACCGGCCAGTTGACCGATTTGCCCCGGCCGACGTTCTTCTTCCAATCCGCGCTGACCGCGGACAAGTACCCGGTGAAGATATCGGTCGTCCCCGATCCGTCCGAGCGGTGGACCACCACGATCTCCGCGCCGGGAAGGGGTACTCCCGCATTCTGCGAGGCGATTTTCGGGTCGTTCCACCGGGTGATCTTTCCGAGAAAGATCTCCGCAAGGGCATCCTGCGTCAGCTTCAGGCCGCCTCCCGCCTCGTTTCGGTGATAGACGACCGCGACCGCTCCGATCGCCGTGGGGATGTGGAGGACCGGCCCGGGGAGCTTGGCCATCTCCTCGCCCGTCATCGGGGCGTCGGTCGCCCCGAAGTCGACGGTCCCCTCCGTGATCTGCCGGATCCCTCCCCCCGAACCGATCGACTGATAGTTGAAGTTCACCCCGGGGTGCGCGTTGGAGTATTCGTAGAACCATTTGGAATAGAGCGGGTAGGGGAACGTGGCCCCCGCGCCGGTGATCGTCAACGGGGGGGCGTCGCTCCCCCGCGTGCATCCTCCCGCAAGCAGAAAAGCGATGACCGGCAGAAAAAGCAGCAAACTGGGATGCTTTCCCATCTCGAATCACCTCGTTTTTCTCTTCGTGGTCTTGCGAAGAGGGTAGAGGAAACATGTCAAGGGGGGATGACGGGGATGTGAAGTTTGCGTGAAGAATCCGGTGAGGGAGCTACCGGGGGATACGCACGAGGAAACGGGTGCCCTTGCCTACCTGGCTTTCCGCCCGGATCGACCCGCCGTGGGCTTCGACGATGTGTTTCGCGATGGAAAGGCCCAGGCCGGTCCCCCCCAGGTCGCGGGACCTCGCCTTGTCCACCCGGTAGAACCGCTCGAAGATCCGGGGGAGATGCTCCCTGGGGATCCCGGGCCCGTCGTCCTCCACGGCAAGCAGAATCGCTCCTTCCCTGCCCTCTCCGCTCAGCCGGATGTGCCCTCCTTCCACCCCGTGCTTGATCGCGTTGTCCACGAGGTTGGACAAGGCCAGGGTGAGGTTCCGAAGGTCCGCGCGCAGGGTGGCGTCTTCCGCATGGACGGTGAGCGTTTTCCCCAGGCGGTCCGCGTCGGGGCGGTGGCGGGATGCGACCCGGTCGAGAAAGACGGGAAGCGGGATCTCCTCTTTCCCCAGCGGCAGGTGGAGGGATTCCGCGCGGGACAGTTGAAGGAGGTCGTTCACCAGCTGTTCCATCCGCAGGACGTTGGCATGGACGATTTCCAAGAAGGAGGGATCGGGAGGCGACCCTTCGCCCGCCGCGTCCTGCAGGGCCTCCAGGTAGCCTCGGATATTGGTGAGCGGGGTCCGCAGCTCGTGGGAGGCGTTCGAGACGAAATCGCTCTTGATCCGTGCGAGCCGTTTCTCTTCGGTCACGTCCCGCAGGGTGAACAGGAGGTCCGTGCCTTTTCCCGATGCGTACCGGACGGTCGTCGCCTGGATGCGGGCGGTGATTTCCCCTCCGGCAGAGGGAACCTGGATTTCCGTCGGGGGGACCGGGATGCCGCTTTTCCAATCGTCGATGAACCGGAGGAGATCGGGGTGCCGGATCACTTCCGCGTAGGGCAGTCCTTCCTGCTGGACGGCATGGATTCCCAAGATCCTCGCGGCCTCCCGGTTCATCGTGCGCACCGTTTTCCCGTCCGCGATCACGAACACCCCCTCCGACAGGTTCTCCAGGAGCGTGGCCAGCCGGGCCTTCTGGGCGTCGAGTTGGGAAATCGTCTGGTCCAGGTGGGCCGCCGTCTTGTTCAGGGCGGCCGCCACCTCTTCCAGTTCGTCGCCCGTTCGCACCCGGAGGCGTCTCGAGCGGTCGCCGGAGGAGAACTCCATGGCGGCTCTCCGGATCTCCTCCAGAGGGCCGGTCACATGCCGGGCGCGGATCGCCGTGCCTGCCAGCATGAGGAGGAAGGCCGCGAATCCGGTGCCCCACGTGATCAGCCGGACGCGATTCAGCCTCCGGTCCAGAACGTCCCCGGAAACGGACGTCCGGACGACCCCCACGACCGTTCCGTCGGACCGGACGGGGACCGCGCAATACCGCTGCTCCTTCTTGACCGAAATGCTGCGCCGGAGAGAGACTGCGATGCGGCCGGAGAGCGCATCCCGCACCTCCGGATGGGTGGCATGGTTCTCGAGTTCGTCCAATCGCGCCGATCCGACCTCGGAATCCGCTGCCACCTTGCCGTCGGGGAAAATGACCGTCAAGCGGATGTCCAGATCCTTTCCGAGCCGGTCCCCCTTCCGGGCGATCGTTTCGCGGTCCGGCGCGGGGGCGGCAAGAAGCGGGCGGAAGGTCTCCGCCGCGAGGAAGGCCTGGTTCTTCAGGCTTGCGTCCGCCTCCTCGATCGCGTACCGCTTGAACTGGAGGTACCCCGCCATGCCGGCAAACGCGAGGGCGGCCCCCGTGATCACGAAGTAGGTCAGGAAGAACTTGGTGGCGATGGAGAGGCGTCGGGGCACCGATCAGGTCTCCCGCAATTTGTATCCGGCATCCTTGACCGTCTGGATGGCATCGGCAAGAACCGGGATCTTCCGGCGGAGTTTCGCGATATGGACGTCCACCGTCCGGTCGAGGACGTGGGTCCCTTCCCCCCAGGCCCGCTTTAGGATCGTCTCCCGGGAAAGCACATTCCCTTCGGAGGCCATCAGGACCCTCAGGATCCGGAACTCCTTCGAGGTCAGGGAAACGATCCTGCCCCGGTACCGGACCTCGTGCCGGGGGACGTCCAGCCGCAGATCCCCTCTCTCGTAGATCGTCTCTTCGGCGGGCGCCGCCCGGGGGGCGCTGCGGCGAAACAGGGCCTTGACCCTTGCGACCACCTCGCGAGGGCTGAAGGGCTTGGGAACGTAGTCGTCGGCGCCGAGTTCCAGCCCCACGACCCGGTCCGTCTCGTAGCCCTTCGCCGTGAGCAGCATCACCGGCGTGCCGGCGATCCGCCGGTCCGCCCGGATTTCCCGAAGCACTTCCAGCCCGTCCCTCTCCGGCAGAAGGATGTCGAGAAGGATGAGCGCCGGTTTTTCCGCGCGGGCCTTGGTCAGTCCCGTTTGCCCGTCCGAGGCGAAGGAAAGGTCGAATCCCTCCTTTCGGAGGTAATGGGCGAGAAGGTTCTGGATCTCTTTTTCATCCTCGACGATGAGGATGGACCTTCCCAATGGGACCTCCCGCGGAGCGCGGTTTCTTCCCGATTATATCCGGGGTGGAGAGGAAGGTCGAACGGCCCCGTTTCCCGGGTCCGCGAAGATCTGGCGAAGTTTTCCGCCGGCGGCGTCGCGGAGAGGACGCTCCTCCGTCTTCTCGATGGAAACCGATTCCAGCCCCAGCGTCGCGAGATACGCGCAAAGCCGGTCGGCCGCCTCGTGCTGAACCCTTGCCCGTTCGTAGCCTTGGGCTTCATCGATCCGCAGACGGATCCGGGCGGGACCGGACTGGATCAGCTGGTAGCTGCGAACGCCGGGAGTCTCCTCGACGACCGTGGCCAGGGCCATCGGAACGACCGGGACCGTCCTGCCCGCGTCCGATCGGAGATGGAGGATCTCGTCCCGGCGGCCCTCCACGAGGATCCCCGGGAGCGGGCTTCCGCAGGGACACGGGCCGGGAACCTGCGTCACGCGGTCGCCGAGGTCATAGCGCAGGATCGGCTGAACCCGGTTCGCCAGGTTGGTGAGCAGGGTGGTGTGCGACGGGCGGCCCTCCGGAACCGGGCGGTACTCCGCATCCACCGGCTCCAGGACCACCCAGTCGGCGTTCAGGTGGAGGCGCCCGTGCGCGCAGTCGTACGCGATCCCCAGGAACTCGGACGCCGCGTACGTGTCCCGCACCGGGCAGCCGAAGGCGGATCCGATCCGGTCGCGTGCCGTCGGAGAAAGCCATTCTGCGCCGGTCAGGATGAGCACCGGATCGATGTGCAACCCGCCCGACTCCCGCTCCCGGGCGAGAACCGAAAGCGCCGTGGGGTAGCTGCCCAGGACGGCGGGCCGGAAGCCGTTGAGCTCCCTCACCAGTTCGGCAAGGGGCAGGAGAATCGAGAGGGTTCGGTTCTTCGCCGACAGACGGGGAAGCCGGCGGCGGGCGAGACCGTCGATCACGCTGCTCGTGAAATGCCCGCCCGTGGCGATCACCGTCGCCGTTCGTCCCCCCCGCCGCAGGAAGGACCATGCCGAGCGCGCGGAAAGGAGGGGGAGAAAGCGGCGCACGGCCGCCAGGGCGAGATAGACCGCCGCGGCGCCTCGGTCGTGGAGGAACACGGCGGGACGGCCGGTCGTTCCCGAGGTGGCGAAAACGACGTAGCGGCCAAGGTAGCGGGTGCCGATCCCGTTCCTCTCCGCGACGAACGCCTCGACCCCTTCCCGGGTCACGGCGGGGTCGGTCACCCCGTCCCGCAAGTGATCCATCAGCTCCTGCTTCGTCACCGGGGGCAGGGAGGAAAGGTCCGGCTCGTCCAGGGAAAGGTGTTCGTACCGTTTCCGGTAAAAGGCGGAGTGCCTTCTCGCGAATGCGATCATTCCGGCGAGGCGGGCCCGCTGCCGTCGGGCGATTGCCGGGGCGCCGCCCAGGCCCGCGCGCCGGACATCCCATGCCGCCCTCAACAGGTGTTGTTCCCGGATCAGCTTCTCGGCTCCATGACGACCCCTGCATGCGCGCAGGCCTCTCGAAAGAGGGGGTCCAACGGGGCCGTCGCGGCGATCCGCCGGCCGTCCTCGGCCCGAAAACCCATGTGCCGGCAGTGGAGCATCATCCGGGGGGCGGGTGCCCCTCCGTACCGGTCGTCGCCGAGGATCGGGAACCCGCAGTGGACGAGGTGCACGCGGACCTGGTGGGTGCGGCCGGTGAAAGGACGCGCCTCGATGAGCGTCCCCCCGTTCCCCGCCGAAAGGACGCGGAAGGCGGTGCGCGCCTCCCTGCCGCCGGGAGCGACCCCGAAGCGCGATTTCCCGAGGGACGCCACCGGCGCGTCGACGGTCCACCGGGCCTTTTCGGGATTCCCCGGAACCAGGGCCCAGTAGGCCTTCTCCACCTGCGCTTCCATGAGCCGGCCCGAGATGTGGGCGGCCGCGCGCCGGGTTTTCGGGAAGATCATGACCCCGGAGGTTCCCCGATCGAGCCGGTGGATCACCCGGGCGGGTTCCCCAAGACCTTTCGATTCCAGGTAGCGGCCGACCGCGTACTCCACCGTTCCTTTCCACTGGTAGGGGGTCCGCTGACTGTACACGCCCGCGGGTTTGTTCACCGCCAGGTATTCCGTTTCGTCGACCAGAAGGTTCCCCTCGGAAACCGTCCACTCCGCGAACGACTCCCGGTCGGTCACCGCCAGCGTGATCTCGTCCCCTTGCCGCAGGGGCCGCGACGCCACGCGCACCACAGAGCGGGAGACCCGGCAACCGCCCCAGTCGATAACCCTTCGGATCCGCGCCTTGGACAATTGCGGAAAGAGCGCCTTCGCCCCGTCATCCAGCCGCATTCCGGCGTGCTCCGGCCCCGCCACGGCCTTGAGGATCATCCCTTCCTCCCTCCGGCGCGGAACAGGGCCGCGATGGTCTTCCCGTCCGTGATCTCTCCGGTGGCGGCCATCCGGCGGGCTTTTCCGAGCGGGATGCGGATCGTCCCGATCTCCTCGTACCGCTCCGGGGCCGCTTTCCTCTGGGTCAGGCCGGTGGCCAGAAAGAGATGGATCCTCTCGTCGAAGACCCCCGGGGATGGGTGATAGACCCCGAGAGGGACAAGGGTCTTCGCCCGCAGTCCCGTCTCCTCGGCGAGTTCCCGGCGTCCGCAGACCGCCGGGTTCTCTCCATGGGCCAGACGCCCCGCGGGAATCTCCATCACGCGGTCGCCGACCGCCGGTCGCAACTGCCGGATCAGCGTCACCGTCCCGTCCTCGTGCAGGGGGAGAACGCCGACTCCCCCGGGGTGCCGAACGACCTGGAAGAGGTGCCACCCCCGGTCGCCGAACTTCACCTCCATCTGTTCCACATCCACCACGAGTCCCCGGAACAGGACCTTGCGGTTTCTCGTTTCCATGGCGCCCCCGTGCTCCTTGCCCGTTAGGATCCCGGCCGCTCCCTCCGAAGCATACCAGAAGGGAGGAATCGTTGTGTTCCCCCTCCTCCATCCAATAAAGTGAAGGGAAATCGGCAGGGAGGGCGTTGCCAATCGGCCCGGGTGGAAGTCGCGGGCGGAAGATCGGGGGAGGAACGACATGAGCCGGATGCCCACCCGGGAGGATGCCTGGAGAATCCTCTCGGATAACGTGAAGAGCGAGAACCTCCGTTGCCACGCATTGGCCGTGGAGGCGGTGATGCGTCACCTGGCCCGCAAACGGGGGGAGGACGAGGAGATGTGGGGAGTGATCGGGCTTGTCCACGACGTGGACTACGAGCGCTTCCCGGACGAGCACCTCTCGCGGGCGCCGGAGATCCTTCGCGGGCACGACTGGCCCGAGGAGTACGTCCGGGCGGTGCTTTCCCACGGGTGGGGGATCGTCACCGACGTGGAGCCTCGGTCCGACCTGGAGAAGTCCCTCTACGCGGTGGACGAACTCACCGGCCTCGTGGCCGCCGCGGCCCTGGTGCGGCCTTCGAAAAGCGTTCTCGACCTTCCCGTGAAGAGCGTGATGAAGAAATGGAAAGACCGGGCGTTTGCGGCCGGCGTGGACCGGTCCGTCATCGAGAAGGGGGCGGCGATGCTCGGCGTGGAACTTGCCGAACTCGTCGCCGACGTCATCGAGGGAATGAGGGCCGTCGCCTCGCGGATCGGACTGGAAGGGAACCCCCCGGTCGGTTCGCCTGGGGATTGACGACGGCGTCGTGCTCCTGCGGAAACGTTCCGCGGGGCGCCTTGCGACAAGGCGCCCCGCGGGCGAGGTTGCCTCTCCTGATGTTTGTCCCGCGGGATGCGGGACGTCGCCTTCAGGATGCCTGAAGAACCGTGCCCTCCAGCCGGTCGAGAATCCCTTTGAGTAGCTCTTCCCTTTTCTTCAGACCCTCCCGCATCGCGCGGTTGTCCGTTCGCGCGATTTCCATCAGGAGGTCCGAGAGATCCGACTCGAGCAGCGCCCGGAGCAGCTCTACCTCGGGTTCCATCAGCCTGAGCTCCATGGGCCACCTCCTGTCCGTGGATCCGGTTCGCGCCGTTGCCGAACGTTCCGCCTGATGCCCGCCTCCATATCCATTTTATCCCTTTCCGGGGACGCCCCGTACAGCCTTTCGTGCACTTCGGGTTCTCCGTGGAAAAATCGTTCCTCGAGTGCGAGATTTTTTCCTAACAGGAACCTTTTCCCCCGGGTGACCATTTCCCTTTTATCCCGGCAGGAGGATCAAACGTATTGAGATCCTTTGGGAAAAGAAGAATCCTTGTGGCTGGCCCGAAAGCGTGAGGCGAAGGGGAACCGTTACCGGCACCGGACCCGGGAAGGAACTGCATATACAAGAAGGCTAAAAGGAGAAGAGTCCGGGACGGAGGAACCCGGCCGATTCACCAGCTTCCCCCTCCTCCTCCTCCGAATCCCCCTCCGGAACTGCCGCCGCCCCCGGAAAATCCCCCTCCGCCTCCGCTGCTGCGCGGCGTCGCATACATGGCGTTTCCCATGGAGGAGAGCGCATTGCCGAGCGACCGGGAAAAGGAAGGCGGGTGGAACCGGTCGAAGCCGCTGGGGGAAACATACCACCGGGGGGCTTCCTGGTAGATCCCCTCGAAGGCCCGTGCCCACCGATCGGAAACCCCGAGTGCGATCGCATAGGGCAGATACCGCTCGAAGAGGTTCTGGTCCTTCATCCTTTCCAGCCGGTCCTTTTCGGCCCGGATGAGGAACTCCTCGAAGCCCTTCACCTTGGCCAGGGCCAGCGACCCTTTCCGGGTTTTCACCGGCATGAACGGCGCGAACAGCGAAACCGTCAGCCCCGAGACGACGAACGCGACGAAGATCTTCCACGGATTCCCTCCGGTCAGGACCCCGGTGACCCCCCCGAACAAAATTCCGATGGCGCAGACGACGAATCCGCTCACGAGGTAGACGGTCTTCACGTCCTGGGGCAGGGAGCGGAAGTACCCCATCGAGCGGAGGCGGCTGAAGGCGGCGTTCT
>DASUAN010000127.1:0-3061 GCA_035763765.1 Candidatus Deferrimicrobiaceae bacterium | reverse complement strand
CGCGTCCAGGACCTGGTGCGACAGATCGAAAAGGACGTCCAGTACGCCCGGGAGGCGAGGCTTCCCGGAAGGTGGGAGGCGGCCTGCGCCGAAAATCCCGCCGCGGCAGGGGGGGGGACGTCATGAGACCGAGGGTGGGGTACGCCGCGGCCCTCCTGGCCGGGGTGTTCCTGGGGTTCCTCCTTACGGCCTGCAGCGGGGATCGAGGCAGGTCGTCCTCGAACGCGCCGGATGCCGCCCGGATGCAGCAGGGATTCGTATCCGCGGTGGAGCGAGCGGTTCCCGCCGTGGTGAACATTCGGACGGTCACCCGTTCCCCGCGGGGATTCTCCGGGGGAGCGCCGGAGGGGGGGGCGGGCATCCGGGATTATCTCGCGGAACTGCTCGAGGAGAACGGCGGGGTTCGGGAAAACTCCCTCGGGTCCGGCGTCATCGTCGGCGAGGACGGACTCATCGTGACGAACGACCACGTCATCCGGGACGCCGACGAGATCGTCGTCCGGCTCGCCGATCGCACCGAGTACCGGGCGAAAGTTGTCGGGGCGGATCCGCGCACCGACATCGCCCTCCTGCGGATCAAGCCGTCCCGGAAACTGCCCGTTGCCGTTCTCGGGGATTCCGCCCGGATCAAGGTCGGGGAGTGGGCGATCGCGGTGGGAAATCCCTTCGGCCTCGAAAGCACCGTGACCCTGGGGGTGATCAGCGCCACCGGACGGGCGGACCTCGGGGCCGATCCGACGGGCGACCTGATCCAGACCGACGCATCGATCAATCCCGGGAACTCCGGGGGCCCGCTTCTCAATACCCGCGGGGAAGTGGTGGGGATCAATACCGCGATGGTGAGCGGAGGCCAGGGGATCGGGTTTGCCATCCCCATCAACGCCGTCCTGGAGATCGAGCGGGAGTTGGCGAGGACCGGGACGATCCGGCGCGGGTGGCTCGGGGTGGGCATCCAGCCGTTGACCCCCGAACTGGCGGAGTCTTTCGGCGTCAAGGGCGAAAGGGGGGTTCTGGTCAATCGCGTCATCCCCGAGAGCCCGGCGGCGGCAGGGGGGATGCGGGGAGGGGACATCGTGATCGCGTTCGGCGGATCGCGGGTGGCCGGCGTGAAGGAGTTCCAGAAGAGGGTGGCGGGGGTCTCGCCCGGCAGCGAGGTCGTCCTGGAGATCCTGCGCGGGGGGAAACGGATGGCGGTCACCGTGAAGCTGGCCGAACTGGAGGATCCGGCACCACGGCCCGCTCCCCGGAAATACCCGCTGGATGCGTGGGGGCTCCACGTGAAGGCTCTTCCGGGGAAGGTTGCGGCGGCGCTGGGCGTCCGAGGCGGGGTGGAAGTCCGTCACATGGATCCGGCGGGACCGGCCGGCAGCGGGGGGATCCGCGAGGGGGATATCCTTCTCCGGATCAACCGGGATCCGGTGGGCGGCATCGATTCCTATCGGAGATTGCTGGCGAGTCTTCCCCGCGGGCAGGTGGTGTCCGTCCTGGTCGACAGGGAAGGAGGGCGGATGTATCTGGCCTTCCGCACCCGATAGGGCTGAAGAAACCAACCAAGGCGTAAGGAGGCACAAGATGGGGGTCGTGAAGGATCCCGACGTGGCCCGGCGCATCGCCCGGGCGGTCGTGTCGGACATCGCCCTGTACAACGCCAAGAAGGTGGAGGAGGGGATCGCGAAGGACAACCTGTTCGATCTGCTGAGAAGCGAGATCGAGGAGGGGCGGAACTATTACCTGAGCCGCGTCGATTCGGAGATCGTGAAGAACACCAACTTCTTCAACCTGGCCCTGGTCGACCTCCTGGTGAAGCCCTGGGGCCGCATTCCGTCCAAGGCCTGGTAGCGTAGGCCCTTGGAGGTCACCCACCGGCTGACGGTTCCCCCGGAAATGGAGGGGGAGCGGCTGGACCGCTATCTTTCGGTCGCCCTGCCGGAGATGTCGCGTTCCCGCATCCAGCAGTTGATCCGAGGCGGGTTCGTGTTCCTCGGGGGCGCGGAGGCGCGGCCGTCGGCGAGGCTCAAGGGGAACGAGGAGATCGCCGTCTCGATCCCTCCGCCCCGCACCCTGGATCTCGTCCCCGAGGACCGGACCCTCGCCGTGTTGTTCGAGGACGATCACCTGATGGTGGTCGAGAAGCCGGCGGGGATGGTGGTGCACCCGTCCCCCGGTCACGACACCGGGACGCTCGTCCATTCCCTCCTCTCCCGGGCTGGCCGCCTCTCGGGGATCGGAGGAGTCGAACGGCCGGGGATCGTCCACCGGCTGGACCGGGATACTTCCGGGATCATCGTCGTGGCGAAGGACGACGCCTCCCACGCCGGCCTCTCTTCGCAGCTGGCTTCCCACCGGATGTCCCGGCGCTACCACGGGATCGTGTGGGGAAGGCCCGCGGGGACCGAGGGGGAGATAAGGACCCGGGTGGGCAGGCACCCTGTCCACCGGAAGAAGATGGCGGTCTTTCCGGAGGTTGCCCCGGCGTCGGATCGCGCCGCCGCGCCCGGAAAGACCGGAGGGGTCTTGCGAGGGACCGGGGTCGGTCGGATCGCGGTCACCTGGTACCGCGTTCTTGCGTCGTTCGGGAAATTCTCCCTCCTCGAGTTCCGGCTGAAGACGGGCCGAACGCACCAGATCCGGTTGCATTGCGCCCACCTCGCCTGTCCGATCGTGGGAGACGACGTATACGGGAGGCCGCGCAAGATCCTTTTGGGACGAGGAAAGGAAGAAAACACCGTGGCGGTCTCCAGGTACCTGTTGCATGCCTTTCATCTCGGGTTTGTCCACCCCCGAACGGGGGAATGGTTGGAGTTCACGGTCCCGGACCCGCCGGAGTTCGAGGAGTTCCGGGACGCGGTTCAAGGGGCCTCCCCTCCGGAGGGGGAGACCTCCCGCCCCGGAGGGACGGGGCGATGATCCTCCCCCGTTTCGTCCAGTCCCCTCTGCTTCGTTCCGTCCCCGGCCTCTACCATGCGTTTCTCGGCGTGGATCCCGTCCCGGGGAGGGGGGATGCCGAGAGGCTGGGGATCGTTTTTTCCGTGCCCTCCTCACGGGTCGGCACGCTGCGGCA
>DASUAN010000126.1:0-2148 GCA_035763765.1 Candidatus Deferrimicrobiaceae bacterium | reverse complement strand
CGAGCTGATCGCCGGCGACGCGAAGATCGCCTCCCCGACCTCCGTCCGGGTGGGAAGCGAGGAGATCGGGGCGAAGGCGATCCTGGTCGCCGTGGGAACGGCGGTTCGGGGACTGCCGGGGATCGAGCCGGACGGAAAACGGGTGCTCACCAGCGACGACGCCCTCGCCCTCGCGGAACTTCCGGCCTCGGTGGTCGTCCTGGGCGGCGGGGCGGTCGGGGTCGAGTTCGCCTACATCTACCGGGCCTTCGGCGCCGAGGTGACGGTCGTCGAGATGGAGGACCAGCTTCTCCCGCGCACCGACCGGGAGGTGGCGAAGGAACTGGAAAAATCGTTCAAAAAACAGGGGATCCGGGTGCTGACCTCCGCCCCCGCGAAGAAACTGGACGCGGCTTCCGGCACTCTAACGGTGGGCGCTCCCGGGAAGGAGGAGACCCTTCCCGCCGACCGTCTTCTGGTCGCCGTCGGAAGGAAGCCGCTGACCGCGGGGCTGGGGCTCGAGGCCTGCGGGGTGAAGCTGGAGAAGGGGTACATCCTCGTGGACGAGCGGTTCCGCACCGGCTGCCCGACGATCTTCGCCATCGGCGACGTGATCGGGGGGATGCTGCTGGCCCACGAGGCCTCCGCGGAAGGGGTGGCCGCCGCCGAGATCATCGCCGGGAAGGAGGCGGGCAGGCCGGACCGGGAGCGGATCCCTTCCTGCATCTTCTGCCAGCCCGAGGTCGCCACGGTGGGGCTTTCCGAGGAGGAGGCGCGGCGGCGGGGGATCGCGGTGAAGACGGCGAAGTTCCCCTTCACGGCGCTGGGGCGCGCGGTCGCCTCGGGGCACACGGAAGGGTTCGTGAAGATGATCGCGGAGGAGCGCTACGGGGAAGTGATCGGCTGCCACATCATCGGGCACGGCGCCTCGGACCTGATCGCGGAGATCGGGCTCGCCCGGACCCTCGAGGCGACCTTCCACGAGATCGGGAGGACGGTGCACGCCCACCCGACCCTGCCGGAGGCGGTCCGCGAGGCGGCGCTGATGCTGGCGGGAGAGGCGATCGACATCTGACGGCGGACGGAGGAGAGGGATGACCGAGCAGAAGGAGCGGGAACTCTACTATTGGCTTCGGCTCGTCCGGGAGTTCGAGGACCGGATCTCGGCGCTGGACAAGCAGGGGAAGATCCAGGGCGGGGTCTACTCCGGGAAGGGGCAGGAGGCGGTGACGGTGGGGGTCTGCCACGACCTTCGCCCCGACGACTGGATCTTCCCGCTGCACCGCGACATGGGCGCCTTCCTCGTGAAGGGGGCCGACCCGAACCGGCTGATGGCGCAGGTCTTCGGCCGCCGGGACGGATTCTCCAAGGGGAAGGACTCCTTCCTGCACGGCGGCGACTTCTCCCGCTGCATCTTCGGGGCGACCTCGATGCTCGGCTCCACGCTGCCGGTGGCGGTCGGGACCGCCTACAAGTTCAAGATCCGCAAGGAGGACCGGGTGGCGGTCGCCTTCTTCGGCGAGGGGGCCAGCAGCCGGGGGGACGTCCACGAGGCGATGAACTTCGCCGGGATCCACAAGCTCCCGGTGCTCTTCCTCTGCGAGAACAACTTCTACGCATACTCCACCCCCAACGAGCTCCAGTTCGCCGTCGAGGATGTCGCCGACCGGGCGGAGGGGTACGGCTTCAAGGGGGAGGTCTGCTCCGGGAACGATCTCCACGCCGTGATGAAGTCGGCGAGGAAGGCGGTCGACCGGGCCCGCTCGGGCGAGGGCCCGACCTTCCTGGAGTGCAAGACCTACCGCTACCACGGGCACTCGGAGCACGACCGGGCCACCTACCGGGACCAGGAGGAGCTGGTCGCCTGGGAGAGCCGGGACCCGATCGAGCGGTGGGAGGTCTACCTCCAGAAGCGGAAGTACGATATCGACGCCATCCGGGCGGAGGTGTCGCAGCAGGTGAAGAAGATCGTCGACGACGCGGTGGCGTTCGCCGAGGCCAGCCCCGTTCCGGAAGGGCCCGAGGCGATGGAGGATCTCTACGCCACCCCCATTCCGGAGGTGTAGGCGATGGCGGCCACCTATATCCAGGCGATCAACCAGGCGATGCACGAGGAGATGGAGCGGGACGACAACGTCCTGCTGCTCGGGGAGGACGTGGGGATCCTGG
>DASUAN010000125.1:0-9376 GCA_035763765.1 Candidatus Deferrimicrobiaceae bacterium | reverse complement strand
CTCAAGGTGGGGGAGATCGCCGTCGTCGCCGGGTTCCAGGGGATCGACGAAACGGGGGCGATCACCACGCTCGGCCGCGGGGGATCGGACACGAGCGCGGTCGCCGTGGCCGCGGCCCTCAAGGCCGATGTCTGCGAGATCTACACCGACGTGGACGGCGTCTACACCACGGACCCGAACATCTGCGAAGATGCCCAAAAGCTCCACAAGATCTCCTTCGAGGAGATGCTCGAGCTCGCCAGCCAGGGGGCGAAGGTTCTCCAGATCCGCTCCGTCGAGTTCGGCATGAAATACGGGGTGCGGATCCACGTCCGCTCCTCGTTCAACGACAACCCGGGAACCCTCGTGACGAAGGAGGAGGAGATCATGGAAATGGCGGTCGTGTCCGGCGTGGCGTACAGCAAGAACGAGGCGAAGATCACCATCGTGAAGGTCCCCGACCGGCCGGGGATCGCCGCGAAGATCTTCCAGCCGCTCTCGGACGCGAACATCGTCGTCGACGTCATCGTCCAGAACGTCTCCGTGACCGGGTTCACCGACCTGACCTACACGGTGGGCCGAAGCGACTACAAGAAGGCGCTGAAGCTCTCCGAGGGGGTCGCCAAGACGATCGGCGCGAAGAAGGTCGTGGGAGACGACAAGATCGCCAAGGTGTCCATCGTCGGCATGGCGATGCGCTCCCACTCGGGGGTGGCCACCAAGGTTTTCGAGACCCTCGCTTCCGAGGGGATCAACATCCTGGGGATCTCCACGTCGGAGATCAAGATCTCCTGCCTCATCGAGGAAAAGTACACCGAGCTGGCCGTCCGCGTGCTGCACAAGGCGTTCGGCTTGGGAAAACCGGTAAAGGAATGAAGGCCGGAAACGGCGGACAAGGAAGGGAACGCGTGAAAACGACGAAAAAGATCTACCTGTACGACACGACGCTTCGGGACGGGACGCAGTCCGAGGAGGTCTCCCTGTCCGTGATGGACAAGGTCACGATCACGGAGAAGCTCGACGAGTTCGGGATCGACTACATCGAGGGAGGGTACCCGGGATCGAATCCGAAGGACAAGGAGTTCTTCGACCGGGGAAAGCGGCTCCGCCTGAAGAGGGCAAAGCTGTGCGCCTTCGGCATGACCCGCCGGGTGGGAAAGAAGGTGGAGGAGGACGGCAACATGAAGGCCCTCCTGTCCGCCGAGACGCCCGTCATCACCGTTGTCGGAAAGTCGTGGGACTTCCACGTCACCGAGGCGCTGCGGACCACGCTCGACGAGAACCTGAAGGCGATCCGCGAGACGGTCGAGTTTCTCCGGAAGCGGACCGAACAGGTCTTTTTCGACGCCGAGCACTTCTTCGACGGGTTCAAGCGGAACCCGAAATACGCCATGAAGGCACTGGCCGCCGCCGCGGACGGCGGGGCGGATTTCCTCGTCCTTTGCGACACGAACGGCGGGTCGCTTCCTTCGGAGGTGGGCCGGATCGTCCGGGAAGTCCGGAAAACGACCAAACTCCCGCTCGGAATCCATACCCACAACGACTCCGAGATGGCCGTCGCCAACTCCCTGGTGGCCGTGGAAAACGGCGTGACGCAGGTGCAGGGGACGATCAACGGGTACGGCGAGCGGTGCGGGAACGCGAACCTCTGCTCCATCATCCCCAGCCTCGCGCTGAAGATGGGGTACGAGCCGTTGCCGCCGGGACAGTTGAAGAAGCTAACCGAACTCTCCCGCTACGTGGCGGAAATCGCCAATCTCGGCCACTGGCTCCACCAGCCGTTCGTGGGGAACGCCGCCTTTGCGCACAAGGGGGGGATGCACGTCTCGGCCATCCGGCGGCATCCGGGGACGTACGAGCACATCGATCCGCAGGTGGTGGGCAACCGAAGGCGCGTCCTGATATCCGACCTCTCCGGGAGGAGCAACATCCTTTCGAAATTCCAGGAGAAAAAGATCCAGTTCAAGTCCGGGGACCCCGCGGCGGAGCAGATCCTCGAGCAGATCAAGGAGCTCGAGCACCAGGGGTACCAGTTCGAGGCGGCGGAGGCGTCGTTCGAGATCCTGGTCCGGAGGGCGATGGGGACCCACAAGCCGTTCTTCGAACTGAAGGGATTCCGGGTGATCGACGAGAAGCGGTCGGAAGGGGAGGCGCCGATCGCGGAGGCGACGATCATGGTCGAGGTCGACGGGAAGGTCGAGCACACGGCCGCGCTCGGCAACGGCCCGGTGAACGCGATGGACAACGCCATCCGGAAGGCGCTCGAAAAATTTTACCCGGAGCTCTCCGAGGTGGAGCTGCTCGACTACAAGGTCCGGGTGATCAGCGCGGGAGGGACAGGCTCCTCGGTACGGGTTTTGATTCATTCCGGAGACAAGGAAACCCAGTGGGGAACCGTCGGTGTCTCGCACAACATCATCGAAGCGTCCTGGCAGGCCTTGGTCGACAGCATCCGGTACAAGCTCTGGAAGTCCCGGGGGATCCTCCCGGAAGAGGGACGGTAGGGATCCGCGGGCGGTCCTTTTCGTATCCCTGATTTTTCTGGTATGGAATCTGGCCGCTTCGGGCGGAACCTTTCTCGCCCGGCGGCCGCCCGCTGCGGTCGGGTCCGCCGGGCAGCACGCATTTCCCGGTGGGGGGATCTCCGGCGTCCCCGGGACGGCCCAGGCGATGGGAGCGAACGGGGCCCCCTTGACGGCCCGGCAGAAGTATCTCCTTGGAATGCGGGTGGACATCAACCGCGCGGGATACCGGGAGATCTCCGATCTTCCCGGGATCTCCGACGCCGTGGCCAAGGCGGTCGTCGCGGAACGCGAAAGGCGCGGCGGCTTTCGACGTCCCGAAGCGCTTCTCGGCGTCCCCGGGATCAAGGAAAAGCGGCTGAAAAAAATCCTTCCCTTTCTCGCTCCTTTCCCTAATAATTGACTTTATTGGTCAAGTAAAGACGCATTGCAAGGAAGGGGGGGACGAGATGTTCAAACGGATCCGGAACGACATTCGGGTGATCTTCGAGCGCGACCCGGCCGCGCAGAGCGTTTTGGAGATCCTGTTCTGCTACCCCGGGTTCCACGCCGTCCGGTTCCACCACGCCGCGCACTGGCTCTGGACCCACAACCTCAAGTTCCTCGCAAGGTTTTTGTCCCACATCTCCCGTTTTGTGACCGGGATCGAGATCCACCCGGGCGCCTCGATCGGCGAGGGGTTCTTCATCGACCACGGGATGGGGGTGGTGATCGGGGAGACCGCCGAGATCGGGAAGAACGTGACGATGTACCACGGGGTGACCCTGGGAGGGACGAGCTGGAAGAAGGGGAAGCGGCACCCCACGATCGAGGACAACGTGATCATCGGCGCCAACGCGGCGATCCTCGGCCCCATCCGCGTGGGGGAGAACTCCAAGATCGGCTCGGGCTCCGTGGTGAACAAGGAGGTTCCCCCCCATTCGACGGTTGTCGGGATCCCCGGCCGGGTGGTCTTCCGGGAGGGGGACGTCTACCAGGATCCCACGGGCGTCGCCGGAACGCCGGACCCCGAAGGGAAGGCCCTCCGGTGCCTCACCGAGCAGGTGATGGCGCTGGAGCAGCGCCTGGACGAACTGATGAAGCGCGGGGAAGAGGGGGAGGAGATCCCCCGGGTGAGGTCGAAGCCGTGAAGATCACCACGCGGGGCCGGTACGCCGTCATGGCGCTCGTGAGCCTGGCGGGGGCTTCCCGCGGGAACCCGGTCTCCTTGAAGGACATCTCCCGGCAGGAGGACATCTCCGAGCTCTACCTCCAGCAGCTGTTCGCGCGCCTTCGGAAGCGGAACCTGGTGAAAAGCGTGCGGGGCCCCGGAGGAGGGTTCATCCTGGCGCGCCACCCCGCCGAGATCACGATCGGGGAGATCATCCGCGCCGCCGAGGGGAAGAACGCCCGCGTCGGCTGCCGGAGCTCCGGCCGGAAGTGCGGGATGATCGAGCGGTGCAAGACGCAGAACATGTGGGACACGCTGGAGATGCGGATCGACGAGTTCCTCGACTCGATCACGATCGAAAACCTCTTCCTCCACCAGGCGGAGGAGCCGCGGGAGGCGGAGGCGTGAGAAGAATCTACCTCGACCACAACGCGACCACGCCGATCCACCCCGAGGTGCGAAAGGCGGTCGAGCCGTACCTGTCCGAACAGTTCGGGAACCCCTCGAGCATCCACTGGGCGGGCAGGGATGTCCGCAAAGGCGTGGAGGACGCGCGGCAGGCGATCGCCGCCTTTTTCCGGTGCCAGCCGCTGGAGGTCGTCTTCGCCAGTTCCGGGACCGAAAGCGACAACCTCGCGATCAAGGGGGTGGCGTACCGGAAAGGGAACGCCGGGAAGCACATCGTCACCTCGCAGGTCGAGCATCCCGCGGTGATCAACGCCTGCCGGTTCCTCGAGAACCAGGGGTTCCGGGTGACGTACGCGCCGGTGAACCGGCACGGGATCGTCGAGCCGGAATCGGTCCGGAAGGCCCTGACCCGGGACACGATCCTGGTCTCCATCATGTACGCGAACAACGAGACGGGGGCGATCATGCCGATCCCGGAGATCGGGGCGATCGCCCGGGAGGCCGGGGCGATCATGCACACCGACGCCGTCCAGGCCGCGGGGAAGCTGCCGATCGACTTCGGGACGCTCCCCGTGGACATGCTCACCTTTTCCGGGCACAAGGTAAACGCCCTCAAGGGGGCGGGAGGGCTCATCATCCGCAGGGGGACCGAGATCGAGGCGTTGATCCACGGGGGGCACCAGGAGAGGGGACGCCGCGGCGGGACCGAGAACGTCGTGGGCATCATCGCGATGGGAAAGTCCTTCGAGCTTCTGCATGCGGGGATGGAAAAGGAGGTTGCGGAGACCCGGCGGCTGCGCGACCAGTTCGAGAAGGAGCTGTTCGGGCGGATCCCCGCGCTCGTCCTCAACGGTCCTCCGACGGAGCGGCTCCCGAACACCGTGAACATCTCCTTCCGGTTCGTGGAGGGGGAGGCGATGCTGCTCAATCTGGACATGATGGGGATCGCATGCTCCTCGGGGTCGGCCTGCACCTCGGGGTCGCTCGAGCCGTCGCCGATCCTCATGGCCATGGGGGCCGACCCGACGGACGCCCAGGGGGCCCTCCGGTTCAGCCTGGGGCTGGGGAACACGGACGCGGACGTGGAGTACGCCGTCTCGGCCATCGAGTCGGTCGTGGGGAAGCTTCGGGCCCTGTCCCCGCTCTATCCGAGCGCGAAGGAGGCCAAGGCGCGATGAAGGGGAAGCGGATCCTGGCGGCGCTTTCCGGGGGCGTCGATTCCTCGGTTGCGGCCCTCCTCCTGCAGCGGGAGGGGTGGGAGGTGATCGGGATCTCGATGGACCTGTACGACTTCTCGAAGGTCACCAGGGACCGGGAAGGGACCTGCTGCTCGCTGGACGACCTCTACGACGCCCGCCGGGTGTGCGACACCCTGAACATCCCCTATTACGTGCTGAACCTTCGCGACGAATTCCGCCGCGAGGTGATCGATCCGTTCGTTAGGGAATATTCCACCGGGAGAACGCCGAACCCCTGCATCCTCTGCAACGAGCACATGAAATTCCGCGCCCTCCTGCGGAAGGCGGACGAGCTCGGCGCGGAAGGGGTGGCGACGGGGCATTACGCGGTCATCCGCAGGGACCCTTCGGGGAGATGCCGCCTGTTCGCGGCCCCCGACGAGTCGAAGGACCAGTCGTACTTCCTCTTCTCCCTGGACTCGGTGCGGCTCCAGAGGATCTTGTTTCCCGTCGGGGAGATGGAAAAGTCGGAGGTCCGCAGAATCGCCGGGGAGGCGGGCCTTCCTGTGTTCGAGAAGCGGGAGAGCCAGGACATCTGCTTCGTCACCGACGACTCCTACACGGAGTTTTTGAACCGGAGCGGGATCCGGGAGCAGGAGGGGCTCTTCCTCGACCGGAGCGGGAACGTCCTGGGCACCCACAAAGGGGTCGTCCACTACACGGTGGGGCAGCGCAGGGGCTTGGGGATCGCGTCGAAGGAGCCGCTTTACGTCGTCGCCATCGACGCGGAGAAGAACGAGGTCATCCTCGGGACGGAAAACGACACCCTCTCCGCGCACGCCACCGTCGGGCGGGTCTCCTTCGTCTCCGGCGCCCCTCCCACGCAGCAGTTCCGCGCCACCGCCAAGGTGCGCTTCCGGCATGCGGGAGCGGGGGCGACCGTCCGCGTGGAGGAAAACCGCCTCAAGGTGGTCTTCGACACCCCGCAGCGCAGCGTCACCCCGGGGCAGGCGCTCGTCCTCTACGACGGGAAGGAGGTCCTCGGGGGCGGCTGGATCGAATGCGAAAGCGCCTCAAGGTCCTGACCGTCGGGTGCAAGGCGAACTTCGCCGACTCCGCATCCGTCGTCCGCCTGGCCTCTGCCCTGGGTTTCGACGTCGTCTCCGCCGCCTTGCCCGCGGACGTCGTGGTCATCAACAGCTGCACCGTCACGCACCGGGCCGACCGGGACAGCCGGGCCCTTGCGAGAAGAGCCCGCCGGGAGAACCCCGGGACGACCGTCATTCTCGCGGGCTGCTACGCGCAGGTCTCCCCGTCGGACCGGGAGAAGGTCCCCGAGGCGGATCACTGGGTCGGGACGCCAGGAAACCGACCGTCCGGACCGGGGCAGGAGGATCTCGCGGAAATCCTCAAGGAGCTTTCCGGAAACGGGGGCGGGGAGCCAAAGAACCTCACCGATTTTTCGGCGGACATGCTGCTCGGCCACCGGCGGACCTTCCTCAAGATCCAGGACGGATGCGACTTCTCCTGCGCATATTGCGTGGTGCCCCGGGCAAGGGGAAAGAACCGTTCCGTTCCGGAAGAGGAGATCGTCGAAAGAGCGGTTGCGGCGGAAGACGACGGCGCGCGCGAGATCGTCCTGACCGGGATCCACATCGGTCTGTACGGGGCCGATTCGGGGAAGCGGGACGCCCTGCCGGGGCTCGTCAGGCGTCTTCTGGACGAGACCTCCCGGGCGCGCATCCGGCTTTCCTCCGTCGAGCCCGGGGAGCTTACCGAGCGGCTGATCGAAACGATCGCCGGCCAGCCCCGGGTGTGCGCCCATCTGCACGTTCCGCTCCAGAGCGGGTGCGACCGGACGCTTCGACGGATGCGCCGGCCGTACGTCAGCGCCGAGTACGGGAAGGCCGTTTCCGCGGCGGCCGCGCGGATTCCGGGGCTGTCGCTCGGGGCCGACGTGATCGTCGGGTTCCCCGGCGAAACGCCGGCAGACTTCGAGGAGACGGTGCGGTTTCTCGAGAATTCCCCCGTAAGCTATCTGCACGTCTTCCCCTATTCGGCCCGCCCCGGCACGCAGAGCGCAAGCTTCCAAGACGACGTCCACTCCTTGGAGAAGAAGCGAAGGGGATCCCGGCTCCTTGCGCTGGACGCGAAGATGCGCGAGGCGTTCCTTGCGCGCCAGATCGGCGCGACGGTCGACGTCCTCGCGGAAGAGATGGATCGCGAACGGAACGAACTGTCGGGACGCGCGGGAAATTACGCCGAAGTTCGCTTTCCGGGAAACGCCGAGGAGATCGGGGAGATCCACCGGGTGGTCGTGGAAACCGTCGGGGGCAGGAAGCTTTCAGGAAAGCGAATTGAATAGATAGCTTACTTTCAAAAATCTCTAGTATTACATGAATCTTATAGAAGAAAAGATCGGGTACCGGTTCCGCATCCGGGATCTCCTCGAGGAGGCGCTTCGGCACTCCTCCATCGCCGAGGGGGATGCCCGAAGATCGTACCAGCGACTCGAGTACCTGGGCGACGCCGTCCTGAACCTCTGCATCGCGGAGAAGATCTACTGGACCTTCCCCGCCGCGGAGGAAGGCACGCTCTCGAAGGCGCGTTCCGCCCTGATCAACAACCGCAACCTCGTCCGCGTGGGGGAGCGGATCGGCGTTCCCGCCGCCTTGCGGATCGACTCCTCCGTCCGGGACAAGGGGGGCGGCGTGACCCGGAAGATGGTGGCCGACGCGGTGGAGGCGATCGTGGGCGCGATCTTTCTGGACGGCGGATACGATGCTTCGCGCACATTTGTCCTTTCCCAGTTCTGGGCGGAGAAGGAGGTGGAGGCCCTGGTCGCGGGATTCGACGCGAAAAGCCGGCTGCAGGAGTGGTGCCAGAAGCACCGGGCTCCTCTGCCGCGGTACCGGCTGATCTCCGCCGAGGGGCCGCTCCATGCCCGGACGTTCGTCGCGTCCGTGAGATTGGGGGACGGCAGGGAGGCAACGGGAGACGGAAAGACGAAGAAGGAGGCGGAGATGGAAGCCGCGGCACGCCTCCTCGTTCTCCTCGGGGAGGAAAACGAAGACGCCTCGAAGGAATGAAACCATGAGCGAAGCGGAACGGGAAGCGGGGAGCGGAGGGAAAAAATCGGGATTTGTCGCCCTGCTCGGGCGTCCGAACGTCGGCAAGTCGACCCTGCTCAACCGCATCCTGGGGGCAAGGATCGCCATCGTCACCCCCAAGCCCCAGACCACCCGGGACCGCATCGCCGGGATCTACACCGAGGATCGCGGCCAGATCGTCTTTCTCGACAGCCCGGGGATCCACCTCCCCAAGCGGGCGCTGAACGAATACATGGTCCGGACCGCGGAACGGATCGCCGGGGAGGCCGACGTGGTCGTGCACATCGTCGACGACCGTCCGCCGGCGTCTGGGGAAGAGGAGCATCTGGTCCGGGGGGTGCTGGAACGGGTTTCCGTCCCGCGGCTGCTCGTCGTGAACAAGGCCGACCGGATCGGCGTGCCGGCAGCGGACCGCAGGAGAAAGGAACGGATGGAAGGGGGGTTGTACTCCCTGGGATTTCTGACCTCGGCGACGGAGGGGCAAGGCGTGGGGGAGTTCGTCGACTATCTCTTCGCCATGTTGCCGGAGGGGCCCGCCTACTACCCCGAGGACGAACTGACCGATCTTCCCATGCGCTTCATCGCCAAGGAGATCATCCGGGAGAAGCTCTTCGAGCACCTCTCCGAGGAGCTGCCGTACAGCGTCGCCGTCTCCATCGAGGAGTACCGCGAGGAGCCGGAGAAGAACCTGATCCGGATCCGGGCGGAGATCTGCGTGGAGCGGCCTTCCCAAAAGGGGATGGTGATCGGGCGCGGAGGAAGGGTGCTCAAAAGCATCGGGACCGCGGCGAGACGGGAACTGGAGAAAGAGACCGGCAACCGGGTATACTTGGACCTGTTCGTGAAGGTCGAACGGGACTGGAGCCGAAAAGAAACGATGCTGCGGCGGCTGGGGTATGACTAGATCCGAGTTCACGGTTTCCCTCGTGGGGCGGCCGAACGTGGGGAAGTCGACGCTCTTCAACCGGATCACGGGGAAGCGCCGGTCGATCACCTACGGGGAGCCCGGCGTGACCCGCGACCTGGTTT
>DASUAN010000124.1:0-4323 GCA_035763765.1 Candidatus Deferrimicrobiaceae bacterium | reverse complement strand
GCATGGGGATTCAGTGATCATGAGATCGGGGAACGTGAAGATTGATTCCCATTATGGGTATTCCTTTGGCTCTATTTTACCCTTTGGACAATATTGTATGATCGAACCCTACTTGGTTCGACAAGGATGATCGTTGAACCGTCCTTGATGTCCGACCGAATCTGCTTGACTTCGGAGGACCGGTTTCCCTACGCTTATTCAGCGCAGCGCTCCCGGCGATTCCCCGGGCCGACGTAGCTCAACGGTAGAGCAGCTGATTCGTAATCAGCAGGTTGCCGGTTCAATCCCGGCCGTCGGCTCCAATCCTTTCAGATACTTTCGAGTAGACGGGAAGTCCCCGTGGGGGAATTGTGCACATATTGTAGGGGCAAGGTGAGCATAAGCGACATACATTTTCTTGCTTTCCCTGTGCCCCCCCGGAATAATGTGGGTAATTTGATCGAAGGAGCGTCCCCCGATGCGCTCTGAACATCACCCCGGTATCCCCTTGGCAGTCGAACAAGAGATTCTCTGGCCCGAATCCCTCTGCCTTGGAACGTTGGAAGCAACCCTCCGGTCCTTTGCGATGGAGAGGGTTTGGAAACAGTTCCGCACTCTGAAGAACCTTTCATGCAAGTTAGTGACCCATCCAAGACCTTTCACGAACCCCGCTTGAATATCCTCTTCGGCCCACCGATCGAGGAGCGACAAAGGGTTATCTTTAACCTTTACCAGCAAGCTTGGAAAGAAGAAGAGGAGTCCAAACTCAAAGGCTGGGAGGAGTTTGAATGCGACATGATCCATTTTCTGTTTCACAGGGAACACGATGCCCCGAGCACGATGGATGAACTGTTTACTCGATTGCAGAGGGTGCCCGTAAGAATTTCCGGATACGATTTGGTATTGGGTTCCCACGGCGGTTACTGGGTCTTCGGGATTTCCATCCCCGTTTCCCGCGTGCCTATCGTCCATCCGGATGGTACTTGGCCACCGGACAAGAAAATCTGCGATGAGGCCGGAAATGCACTCGGGTTTATGCTGAGAAGAGAATGGGTGAAATGGTATGCGATTCTTCCAACGAAGGGAATGACCGAATACAACGTTGTTCAGCCGGGGTGATCGATCCTAATTCGGGAACCGTTCCCCTCCCAACCTCCCGAACTGTGCCGTGAAATGTGCAGCAGACAGGAAGGGTCAGGCGATTCCCGGGCGTTCGTATTCAGCAGGTTGCCGGTTCCATCCCGGCCGTCGGCTCCACCCTTTCCACATCGATTGTGGACAACCTGTGAACAACCGTGCGGAATATCTATGGCTATCGATATATAAAAAGCCACGGCCACGCCGGTTCCGGGTTTTTCTTCCGAGTCGAACAGCTTGCCCAGATATTAGGCAGCAGGAATCGGTGGAGCCGGGGCCATCGAAAGGAGACGAGGGGAACGGATTCCCGGCTTGACGGGAACCGAAAATGGGCGTGCAATGAAACCATAACGGTTTTTCTTTCGATCAACCCAGCCTGCTTCCTCCGGATCCTTTTTGCCGGATTCAACAACTCTGGATCTTGTCACCGTTCGCGGAAAGGAGGAGGCCATGCTTCGATACCGGATCATCAGGAACGAACCAGGGGAAGATTTTTTCGAAGTCGATTCGTCCGGCCTCGAAATTTTGCACAACCCCATTCTCAACAAGGGATCGGCATTCCCCCAGGATGAGCGGATCCTTTTCAAGATCGACGGATTCCTTCCCCCCGCCGTTTCCACTCTCGAGCATCAGGTGACGAGAAGATACGAAGGATTTTCCGCGAAGCCTTCCGACCTGGAAAAATACATCTATCTCCGCGCCCTCCAGGACCGGAACGAGACCCTTTTCTACGCCTTTCTCCTGAACCATCTCGAGGAGATGATCCCGATCGTCTATACCCCGACCGTGGGGCTGGCGTGCAAGCGATACAGCCACATCTTCCGCTATACGAGGGGGATCTTCATCACTTCGGAAAACATCGGCAGGATCGACGATATCTTCCAATCCCTCGCCTACCGGAACGTGGAGATGATCGTGGTGACCGACTCGGAAGGGATTCTCGGGATCGGGGACCAGGGAGTCGGGGGGATGGGGATTCCGGTCGGGAAGCTCTCTCTTTATGTCGCGGGTGCCGGCATCCATCCCGCGAACTGCCTCCCCGTCACCCTCGATGTAGGGACGAACAACGAAGAGCTGTTGCGCGACCCCCTGTACCTCGGGATCAGGAGAAACAGGATTCGCGGGCAGGAATACTTCGACCTGATCGATCGGTTCGTCAGGGGAGTGAAAAGGAATTTCCCCGCCGCGATCCTGCAGTGGGAAGATTTCAGCAAGCAGAACGCCTTTACCCTTCTCGAACGATACCGGGAAGAGATCCCTTCCTTCAACGACGATGTCCAGGGAACCGGAGCGGTATCCCTTGCCGGCATTACCGGCGCCTTGAAGATCAAAGGAGAGGTTCTGGCCGAACAGGTATTCCTGATTTACGGGGCAGGCGCCGGCGGGATCGGCGTGACACGACAGATTTATTCCTCCCTGCTGAGTCATGGCTTATCGGAGAAGGAGGCCAAGAAAAGGATCTACGTCCTCGACCGCCGGGGAGTCTTGTTCGAGGGAAGAGAAGGGGTGGACGGATACAAGAGGGAGTTCGCGAAACCCGCCGGTTTCGAGAAGGATTGGAGCCTGGAAGATCCCGGCAGGGTTTCCCTCCTGGAAACGATCCGGCATGCCCGACCCGGGGTGCTGATCGGACTTTCGGGAGCTCCGGGGACGTTCACCGAGGAGGCCGTGAGAACCATGGCGAGGTATTGCGAGCGGCCCATCGTGTTCCCCCTCTCCAACCCCACGAGCAATGCGGAAGCAAGCCCGGAAGAGATCTACCGATGGACCGAAGGAAAGGGGATTGTCGCCACGGGCAGCCCTTTCCCAGACGTCAAGTATCAGTTTAGGAACTATCGCGTAGGACAAGGAAACAACGCGTTTATTTTCCCAGGAGTAGGGCTGGGAGCGCTTCTGGTCAGGGCGAGGGTGATCACCGACGAGATGTTCACGGCAGCGTCGAACCGGCTGTCGGAGCTCGTCTCGCCGGAGAAGCTTAAGGCAAATTGTGTCTACCCGCCCATTTCCGGATTGCGGGGGGTGTGCCGGGAGATCGCGATCGTCGTGGCGAAACAAGCGATGGAACAACTGGTTGCCCAAACGCCTCTGGCCCCGGATGCGGTCCGTCCGTCGCTCGACGCGAGGATGTGGGTGCCAAGGTACGCCAGGTATCGAAGAAGCGCCTTGACGTTGTCCTGAGGGAAACTCCTTCCCCTCGCACCATCCTCCTTGGCGCTCCCGGATTCTTCCCATCCGGGAACGCCGCACGCTATTTCTTCATCAGGCCATCCAGGCTGATCAGCGGCGACGCGCCGCCGCCCGACAGGAGGACGTTCGGAACCGTGCCGTTCCACTTGGCGATCGCCTCCCGCATCGCCTCGACTTTCCGGAGTTCGATCATTTCCGACGTGATCTGCTGTTTCTGCAGCCGAAGCGATTCGGCTTCCGCCTTCGCCTGGGTTATCTTCTGCTCGGCCTCGATCTTGATCCGATCGAGGTCCCTCTGGGCCTTCAAAGCAAGCTGCTCGGCCTCCTGTTTCGCCTCGATCGCGTCGGTGAATTTCTTGGAGAAGCTGAAGTCGATGACCGAGAATCCGTCCACGAACAGGTTGTAGTCGGCGAGCTTCTGGCTCAGGGTATCCTTGATCGCGGTGCTGACATTCTCCCGTTCGCCGATCAGCTGGACCGCGGTGTATTTCGCCGTGACCGCCTTGACGGACTCCTGGACGGTCGGGTCGATGACCCTCTCCTTGAACGACACGCCGATGTTCTGGTACACCCAGTTCGCCTTTTCCGGGATGATGTGGTAGTTCAGCGCGATGACCGACTTGATGTCCTGGAGGTCCTTGCTCGCCGCCTCCGCGCGGGTCTCCGACTTCTGGATCTTGACGTCCATCTTCACGATTCGCTGCATGATCGGGATCCGGAGGTGCAGCCCCTCCCCCAGGACTTCGTCCTGGACCGCCCCGAAGTTCAGGACGACCCCCCGGTCGCCCGCGTCGATCTTCACGAACGGGTTGAGAATGAGGAGAAAGAGAAAGACGGCCATCCCGATGGCGACGAACGCCGCTTTTCTGCTGATCTGCTTTACCGTCCTTTTCATTTCGAATTCCTGCATGGGTCCCTCCTGTCGGGAAAGGAAATCGGGTGATGAAGAATCTGCTGGCGCCCGCCGGGGGGGCAACCCCGGGCTTCACCATAAGATTGTGCTCGGACCATGTCAAGGGG
>DASUAN010000123.1:0-2171 GCA_035763765.1 Candidatus Deferrimicrobiaceae bacterium | reverse complement strand
GTACTCCGTGATGTCTCCCTTCCCGAAGAGAAGCAGGAGGGGGATCTTGCCGCCGAGAGCCCCCTCGTCGATCTTCCGCCGGAACACCCGAGGAGATTCGGGGGGACGGAAATAGAAGTAGCGCCCGTCCGCAAGGAAGAGCTGCTCGTCGGGCGCCTGGTAGTCCCAGCGCATCCGCAAGGGCCGCTGGAAATACAGACGGCCGGCGGCCTTCCTCACGATCCCCACGTTCTGGAGCGGCACCTCCTGCCGGAACCGGGCGGACAGCGTTTTGGCAGCCGAGTACTTTTCCGCCACCCGGCGAAGCAGGGCAGAACCGTCCACCTCCTCTCCGCCGCAGGGAGACGTGACCAAGACCGAGACAAAAAGAAAGAGGGCCGCCTGCGCGGCCCGATGCCCGAAGCGCATGGGAGCCAACCCCTCCTCCCCTTTTGAAAGACGCCCTCTCCGTACGAACCGACGGGGGATCGGCTTTGCGAGAGCAAGCGCTCACTCCCGGTTCGTCACGTAGACCTCCCTCGGTTTTCCCCCCTCGGAAGGACCGACGATCCCCTGCCTCTCCATCTCCTCGATGATGCGGGCGGCGCGGTTGAACCCGATCTGGAGCCGCCTCTGGAGCATCGAGACCGAAGCGCGGCCCGCCCGGATCACCTCCTCGACCGCCTCGTCGAACTTCTCGTCCCGGGAAGGATCCCGCTCCTCCTCCTCGCCCGGCAGCACCGTGATGGAGGGCTCGTATTCGGGCTCCCCTTGCTCCCGAAGATGGGCGACGACGCGCTGGATCTCCCCCTCTCCCACATAGGGACCGTGCACCCGCAAGATTCCCCCCACCCCGGGCTGGAGGAAGAGCATATCCCCGAAACCGAGAAGGCTCTCGGCCCCCGACTGGTCGAGAATCGTCCGGGAATCGAACTGGGAAGCGACCTTGAAGGAGATGCGCGAAGGGAAGTTCGCCTTGATGATCCCGGTCAGGACGTCCACGGAAGGACGCTGGGTCGCGAAGACGAGGTGGATTCCCGCGGCCCGCGCCATCTGGGTCAGCTGGGTGATGGAGTCCTCGACCTCCCGCCGCGACACGCTCGTCATCATGAGATCGGCGAGCTCGTCGATGACGATGACGATATAGGGCAGGCGCTCCAAGTCCTCCGGCTCGCCGTCCCGGACCTTGATCCGAAGGACGGAACGGGACCGCTTGTCGACCAACTGGTTGTAGGCATCGATGTGGCGGACGCCGTTTTCCATCATCTCCTGATATCTCCCCCGCATCTCCCCGACCGCCCACCGAAGCACCTGGGCCGCCTCGCGCGGCTGGGTGACCACGGTGTGATACAGGTGGGGGATGCCGTCGTACAGGGTGAGCTCGAGCATCTTGGGATCGACGAGGATGAGCCGGACGTCCTCCGGCGTCGCCCGGAAGAGGATCGACAGGATCAGGCTGTGCAAGGCGACACTCTTCCCGGATCCCGTGGCTCCGGCGATCAGGAGGTGCGGCATCTTCGACAGGTCGCGGATGACCGGCTCCCCGAAGATGTCTTTCCCGATGACGAGGGAAAGGATCGCCTCGGAATCCGCGTAGGCCTTGCACCCGAGAAGCTCCCGAAGCGAGATCAGCGCGCGCTTCTCGTTGGGAATCTCGAACCCCATGACGCCCTTGCCGGGGATGTTCGGGACGACGCGCACCGATTCGCACCGCATCGCCAGCGCGAGGTCCCCCGCCATCGCCACGACCCGGTTCGCCTTCACTCCGGGTGCGGGTCGGAATTCGTACGTGGTGACGAGGGGACCGGTGCGGATCTCGGTGATGTTCCCCTCGATGCCGTGTTCGGAGAGCTTCGCAAGAAGCGTGGCGGCATTGCGTTGCAGGGACTCCTCGTTCTCCCCGTTTTCGACCGAGAGGGGAAGGCCCAGGAGATCCAGCGGAGGAAGAACGAACTCCTTCCCGCCCCCCCTCGGAGCGGGAACGGCCTCGGGGACGGGCGGAGGAGCGACGATCCGGGGATAGGCGGCTTCGCGGGAGGGGGAGGGGCCGGGTTCCTTCGCCGGTCTTCCCGCCTCCCAATCCTCCCGGGGGACCATTTTCTCCTTGACGATGGCGCGGACCCGTTCGGAGGTTCCCTTCCGCCTCCACAAGGACGGGAGGCCGCTCAGGGGCAAGCCGGTCAAGAGCATCA
>DASUAN010000122.1:0-2814 GCA_035763765.1 Candidatus Deferrimicrobiaceae bacterium | reverse complement strand
CGCCGAGGTGGTAGATCTCGTCCGGGCGGAGATTGTAGATGAGATTCGTCATCTGGCCGGAGTCGGCGAGGTCGCCGTAGTGGAGAAAGAGTTGCGCACCGGGGATGTGGGGATCGACGTAGATGTGGTCGATGCGGACGGTGTTGAAGGTGGATGCGCGGCGGATGATGCCGTGGACCTCGTACCCCTTCGACAGGAGAAGCTCGGCCAGATACGAACCGTCCTGCCCGGTGATTCCGGTGATCAGCGCCTTGGGCATCTTTCCTCCTCTTCAATTGCGAACTGCCCCGGGAACCTCGACGTTCCGGTCCAGGAAGGCTGGTTGAATTCTACCCGTACGGGGGGCCATAATTCAACGATGGACCCCGTCGCGCTGCTTGCGGAGTACGTCCGGATCGACACGTCGAACCCGCCCGGGGACTGCCGCGCGGCGGCGGAGCTTTTGTGCCGCGTCCTGATCGAAAACAACCTCACGCCGATCACGTTCGGGGCCACGCCGGAGAAGCCGAACGTCCTGTGCCACGTGGGCGGAACCGAGGACCCGGGGCTCGTCCTGATCCACCACATGGACGTGGTGCCGGCGCGGGCGGAAGAGTGGAGCGTTCCGCCGTTCTCCGCGCAGGTCAAGGACGGATACCTGTACGGCCGGGGCACTCTGGATACGAAGGGGCTCGGGGTGGCCCACCTGTGCGCCGCGATCGGCGCCGCCCGGTCCGGGATCCTCAGGCGCAAGCTCTTCTTCGTGGCCAACGCCGACGAGGAGGTCGGAGGGAAGGAAGGGGCGGAGTATTTCGTCCGGCACCTCCCTCTCTCCTTCGGTCGCGCGGTCGGGATGAACGAGGGGGGCGTGGGCGTTCGGGATCTCTTCGGCGAAGGGAAGTTCTTCCTCGTGAACCTCTGGGAGAAGGGACCGCTGTGGCTTGCCCTCTCGGCGGAAGGGAGGGCCGGCCACGGCAGCCGTCCATCGAAAAGCGACGCCCCGGCGAGACTTTCCCGGGCGATGGCCAGGATCGCCGAACACCGCGACCCGGCGAGGCTCACCGAGCCGATGCGGGAGATGCTGCGGGTCCTGCACGCCCTGGGACGGGTCGGACTCGACCCCGACGCGCTCCCCGGGGGCCCGGAAGGAACGGCCCGGCTGGAGGAGTTCGCGGCGGCGCACCCGGAGATCGATCCCCTGCTCCGGAACACCTTCGCCGTGACGACGCTTTCGGCCGGATTCAAGCCGAACGTGATCCCCGCCAAGGCGGAGGGGACGGTGGACTGCCGGATCCTTCCCGGGGAGGAACCCGGGGAGGTGGCCTCCCGGGTGGAGGATCTGGTGCGGGATCTCTCCGTCCGCGTGGAGGTCGCCTTCGCCGAGGAGCCGAACGGCTCGCCTCGGGGACCCCTCTTCGAGGCGCTGTCGCGCGCGATCCGTTCGGTCCATCCGGAGGCCGTCGTCCTGCCCTACCTGGCCACCGGCTTCACCGACTCCCGCTTCTTCCGATCGCTGGGGGTCGACACCTACGGCCTGATGCCGCTCCTCCTGCCGCGGGAGGAGTTCGGGCGCATCCACGGCGTGGACGAGCGGATCCCCCTGGCGGGGATCGACGACATGGTGACGGTCGTCTCCCGGCTCATCGAGGAGTGGAACGCCCGCGGAGGAGAGAACGCGCGGCGGGAACCGCCGCGCTAAAACACCACCGTATCGCCGTTGCCCAGGTACAGCTCGCTCTTGCTCCCGTACCTGCCCGAGCCGCGCACCACGGACATCCCGCGCTCGAGCATCTTCTGGACGGTCAGGATCCCCGTGCAGTGGTTGCACGCAAGTCGCTGCAGCTGGTAGGCGGAAAGCTTGTCCAGCAGCTCCTCCTGTGCCGGTCCCCACTCCTCGAAGGGGGAGATGTGCAGCCCCCCGTAGACCCCGTGAAACTCCGAGAAGTCGCCGAAGTTCTCCCGGGCGTACTCCAAAAGGCCCAGGACCCCGTGGTGGCAGCATCCCGTAACGGTGACCATCCCCCGCCCCTCCACGTGGAAGTAGAGGACCTGCTCCCCGTGGGTCTTCAGGAAGATCGGGATGTCGAAGGTGACGGAAGCACAGCCGGGGAAGAGGCGGTGCGGACCTTCCGGGCCAAGCTCCACGACCTTCCCCGTGTGGCCCGAACGGCGGATGATCTCCCGGCTTTTTTCGGAGAAGCCGGTCGGAAGGACGATCTTCACGTCGGGCCGGTATTGGACGGCGGCCGGAAGGCCCCAGAAGTGGTCGTTGTGCTCGTGGGTGATGTAGAGGTAGTCGATCTCGCCGGCGGCCAGCATCCGGTCGATCCCTTCGCGGCGGAACACCCCGTCCATGTACCCGAGGTCCCACCCCACGTCCAACAGGAACTTCCGGGAGCGGCCGTCGCCGTCGACGGACTCGATCAGGGCGGAGACGCCGGCGGCGTTTTCCGGGGTCCACTTGACGTCGAACTGGTCGACCCCCAGGCCCCCGGCCTCCTGGACGTCCTGCCGGATCCGGGCGTTGTCATGCCAGGAAACCTCGGATAGACACTTGATGGAGAGCGATCTCACGCGCCCGACGTCCATCTTGCTCATCGCGTGACCTCCTGTCCGTGGTGGTTTCCCCGAAGCACGACAGGAACATCGTACCACCGCCCCACGAAAGAAAAGGGGATCGGTTGCACGTTTTCGCTACTTAAGAGTCGCCTGCCTCCTCTTCCCGCGGAAGACGAACTCGCCTCCCCCCGCGGAGAGGACGGCGAACAGACCCCCCATGATCGCCAGGTTCTTTGCGAACTGGACGACCTGGACGGGGTTGGCAAAGTCCCGGTG
>DASUAN010000121.1:0-20503 GCA_035763765.1 Candidatus Deferrimicrobiaceae bacterium | reverse complement strand
TAAGACCCTGGCGGAGGCCGATGCGCTCATTTCCGAACAGCGGTACCAGAAGGAGGCGACGCAAGGGAAAGCCGCCGTGGCGACCTTTCAGGCCCGCCGCCTCCTCCAGGTGACCCGGCAGAGCGCCAAGGTGAAGGCGATGCCGCCGGAGCAGACCACCCTCTGGATGGAAGGGGTCCTCAACGAGATCACGGGAAAACTCTCGGCCGCCGACCTGCGTTCCGAGCCGTTCGATCTCCAGGTGCAGAACATCCTCGGTTCGATCGACGGGCTGCAGAAGGACCAGCAGTTCCTCGCCGCTCTGGCGAAGAGCCAACAGGCCGAACTGGATGCCAGGAAGAGGGAGCTGATCGAACTCGAGGCGTCGTGGAGGAAGCAGCTCGCCACCCTGGACGATGCCTCGCGGAAGAAGATCGCCGGGGTGGAGGAGGCTCTGAAGAAGAAGATTGTCAGTCTCGAGGGGGAAGCAGAACGGGTGCGGGTCGAGAAGGAACGGCTGGCGGCGGAACGGGAGTTCCAGCTCAAGTACAACGACGTTCGGGCCTTCTTCTCCCCCGACGAGGCGGAGGTCTACAAGGAGGGAAGATATCTCGTGGTCCGCCTGAAGGCGATCCGTTTTCCCGTGGGCAAGGAAGTGGTCCTGCCCGAAAATCACGGCCTGTTGACCAAGGTGCAGCGCGCCATCCGCACGTTCGGGGAACCCGACGTCATCGTGGAGGGGCACACGGACAGCACGGGATCGAAGGAGCGGAACGACCTCCTCTCCCGGAAGCGGGCGGAGGCGGTCCGCGACTATCTCGTATCCAACGGGACCCTTCCCGGGGAGCGGATTTCCGCCGTCGGGTTCGGTTCCAGCAGGCCCCTGGCGTCCAACGACACCGAGAGGGGACGGTCGATCAACCGCCGGATCGACGTGGTGATCGCGCCGAGGGGTCCCGCGGCGCAGTAACCCTTCCCGGCGAATCAACCGGGGGAACGGCTTTCCCGTCAGTTCTCTTCGCCCATGCTGGCCGCCAGACCCGACTCCAAGGTGGGATAGAGAAGCGCAATCCGAAGCTCTGCCAACAATTTTCGGTTGTCGATCCGCTTCGATTCGGAGAGGTAGGAGAGCATCTCCCCGCTCATCGCCCTCCGGGCCTCGGACATCGTCACCTTGGGAGGGTGCGGTACCCCGAGCCGGTCGGCGACGGCGCAATAGTACTCGGCGATCGTCCCGGGCCGCCCGTCGCTCACGTTGTAGACGGCCCCGCCTCTTCCCCGCCTGCCGGCGGCGACGCAGATCCGGGCGAGGTCCTCGGAATGGATCCGGGTGCTGTACGGAGACTCGGAATCGAGAAGCACCGGAGCTCCCCCCCTGACCTTTTCGATCGGAAGCCGCCCCGGCCCGTAGATCCCGGCGACGCGAAGAATCACGACGGGAACGTTCCTTTCCCGCCCCCACGCGAGGAAGGCATTTTCCGCATCGAGTCGCCGTCTTCCCCGCGCCGTCCGCGGCGCCGTCGGGGTTTCCTCCGTCGCCCACCCCCCGCGGAGGTCGCCGTACACCGCCGTGGTGCTCATGTACACGATCTTTTCCGGCTCCTCCCTCCGCGGGATGGAGCCGAGGAAAGCCTTCACCCGCGGATCGGAATCGCCCCCCCCCGGCGGGGGGGCGAGGTAGTAGGTCAGGGCCCCCTTCGTCGGAAGTCCGGCAAGCGTCTCCGGTTCGTCGAGGTCCCCGGGGATCGGTGCGATCCGGAGCTCCTCCAGGCGACGGGCGCTTCGCGACGAACGCGCAAGCGCCGATACGGGAACGCCTTCCTCCCCCCACCTCCGCGCCAGCCGCCGGCCGATGTCCCCGCAGCCGACGATCAGGACGCGGTTCACGCCTTCCGGCCCCGCTTCCGCATGCCCGGCGGAACCGATCCGAACAGGTGCCCCGTCCGCAGGACCGGTTTCCCGTCGAGGTAGAGTTCTCCCTCCTGGCGAAGGTCCTTGATCATGTCCCAGTGGACGGCGGAGCGGTTCTTCCCCCCCGACTCGGGGTAGGAGCGGCCGACCGCCAGGTGAATCGTCCCTCCCATCTTCTCGTCGAGGAGGATGTCCCGCGTGAACCGGGTCACCCCCGGGTTCGCGCCGATCCCGAACTCCCCCAGCCGGCAGGCCCCGGGGTCGGCGGCGAGCATCTCGCGCAGATATCCCTCGTTCTTCTCCGCCGCGGCCTCCACGACCTTCCCCTTGCGGAACGTCAGCCGGATCCCCGACACCTCCCGGCCGCCCGCAATCGCGGGGAACTCGAAGAAGATTCTTCCCTCGACCGAGGTCTCCACGGGGGCCGTGAAAATTTCCCCGTCCGGCATGTTGTTTTCTCCCGCGCACGGGATCGCCCGCCGCCCCCGGATGGAGAAGGCGAGGTCGGTCTCCTTCCCCACGATGCGGACCGCGCGGCTTTTCTCCAGGATCCGCCTCGCCCTCCCGAGCATCCTCGCCATCCCGGGCCAGTCCTGCAGGACGGCACGGTAGTAGAACCGCTCGTACTCCGGGAGAGAAAGGTCGCACTCCTGGGCGAGCGCTTCGGTGGGAAAGTTGGTGAGGACCCAACGAACCCTGCGGAGGATGATTTCGGAGACCGGCTGGAGCGCTTTCCGCCGGTCGGCCATCCGCCTCGGGGGAATGTGGCTCAACTGCCGGGTATTCGAAGGCGCAAGGATGATGATGTCGGCGTCGATCCTTTTCGCCTCGTACACCTTGGTCGGCGGAAGGTGGCGGATCTGGTCCGGGGCCGCCTCCTCGAAGAAGATCCGCTGCGCGTCCTCGAACCCGATCGCCGGCAGCGGGTGCGCACCCGCCCGCAGCACCTCGCGGTAGACCGCGAGGGCGAGAGGCCGGGACCGTTCGCTCCCCGAGATCCGGACGATCTCCCCCCGCTTCGCCTTGACGGAGTGCCCCACGAGGATCTTGGCCAGACGGTTCACCTCTCGTTCAGAGCCCATCGTTCTCCCTCTTAGCCGGAGACTCCGCCGTGGGGGAGGGCCCCGGCCCCCTTTTTCCCCGACCGCCCGGCCGGCGGATCACTTCCCGCTCTTGACCGCCTCGATCGCCTCCATCTTCCGCTTCGCCTCCTCGACCTTCTTCAGGGCGCGCTGCAGGATCTCCTCGTCGGCCGAGGCCCGGTTGAAGGCGTAGCAGGTGTCCGCAAGGATCGGCGACCGAAGGCCCATCTGCCGGTTCTCCTCCAGATCCAAGGAGAGCACCCCGTTCCACTTCTGGTCGACGATGCTGTAGGAGCCGACGAAGATCGCCCGGAAGGTCGACTCGATCATCTCGTAGACGTGGGTGCACCCGGTGTTCCGCGGCACCCGTTCTTTCACCTTCTTCAGCCCCCCGCGCTCAAGAACGGAGATCCCCTTGAGTTCGGCAAGCATCTCCAGCGGCTTCTGTTCGCAGCACGGGTAGGGGATCCGGTCCATCTTGCCCGCGATCTCCTCGATGCGGTACGCGTCGTCCAGAAGGATCACCAGGTTCATGTCGTGGTAGTCGTCGTGCATCCGGGTCAGGGCCAGGATCTTCCCATCCTCCAGCTTGTACATCTCGCATTTGACGATCCGCCCGAAAACCTGCTTGTGATGCTTGGCCAGGTCCTTGATCCCTTCGTAATCCATCTTCGCCTACTCCCCATCCGCGGCGGCGCAGAGGTTCCTGAGCGCGGCCAGATTTTGTCTGTCCCTTTCGAACTCGTCCTCTCCGTCCTTGGGCGTCTCCAGCACCATCGGCAGCTTCCGAAATTCCGGGTGGGTCACGATCCTTCGGAAACCGGGGAGGCCGATCTTCCCCTCCCCGATATGGAAATGGCGGTCGACCCGGCTTCCGAGGGCCGTCTTCGAGTCGTTCAGGTGCCACATCCGGACGAGCGGAAGGATCCCGTTGCCGGCAAGCTCCTCGAGCAGCCCCTCCCAGCCTTCCTCCTCCGCAATATCATACCCCGCCTCGAAGAGGTGCGCGCTGTCGAGGCACACCGCCACGTCGGGCGGCGCACCGCACCCGTCGATCAGCCGGCGGAGCTGCTCCGTCGTCCGCCCGATCGAGTTCCCCTGCCCCGCCGTGTTCTCCAGAAGGAGCGTCACCCCCCGGGGAAGCCGGCCAAAGACCCGAAGAGCCTGAAAGATCCGCTCCTCCCCCGTCTCTTCCGGGTCTTCCCCGGACGAGCCGGGGTGCATCACGAGATACGGAACGCCGAGCATCGCCGCTCGGGAGACCTCGTCCTCCAGCGCGTAGAGGGAACGCGTCCGGACGGTCTCCTTGGCGGAGGCGAGGTTGATCAGGTAGGCGCAATGGATGGCGACCGTCGGGATTCCCACCCGGGCGCTCTCCTCGCGGAAGGCTCCGGCCTCCTCCTCCTCGAGGGCTTTCCCCATCCACCGGGTGTTCTGCTTGGAGAAGATCTGGATCACCTCCGCCCCGATCCGCACGCCCCGGCCCAAAGCGGTGACCAGTCCCCCCGCCACCGAGACGTGCGCGCCGAAGGGAGGGGTTCCCGTCGTCCTCGGGGGGGCGGTTACCTTCTTTCGAACCGGTGGCACTGGCGGCAGTTCTTCTTGCGGAGCGGGTGCTCCTTGGTCATCGGGAACAGTTTTCCCTCATCGTGGCAGGAGAAGCATTCCTGATCGGAGGCGGCCGTCAGGTGCGGGGGTGTCTTCGTCAGGAACCGCTGGCGGCCCGTCATGGAAAGGATGACGAGAAACCCGATGACCACGACCATCATGATGAGAAAATGGATGTCCCGGGTCTTCATCCGCCACTCCACCGCCCCGCTCGTTTGGAAAAATCGCGCAAGGAACGATTTTATGGCGGCCCCGGGGAAATTGACACCTGTTTTTTTTGTTGCATTTTTCAGAATTTTGTTTTAAAAAACAGGTAGACAGATCGCACAGCGGTGGGGGCGACCATGAAAAACGTCACTGTGTACCGCGTGGATTACGTCAGAAAGACGAAAGTTCCCATCGGACGGGTAGTGGAACGACGCACGAAGGAACGGGGAGACAACATCATCGGGCTGTTGCGCATGGCGAGAAAGGCTTACTCCTCCTCCCCGGAAGAGGCGTTGCACATCGCCGTCGACCCTCGTGCCGCCCAAGTTCCCTGACCCGAATTCTACTTCCGTTCGTAGAGTTCCAGAGATTTTCCCCCCTTATCGGAGAAAGGCCCCCTTTCGCGACCGCACATCCGGCACCTGGAGGGGGGACGGCTTTTGCAGGACCAACCGTCCTCCCCGCCCGCGGCGTTCCTTATAAACCAATACGAAGCGATCACTTTCCTGCAGATCGTTTGCCCTTGATCGGTTCCCCTTCCTGGGGAAACATCGCGATTTTCTGATACTCTTCCCGGATATACTGCCGGAACTTCCGTGCGGCGAGCTTGCCCCCTTCGGAATCCCCCGCTTTCCCCTCTTCCGAGGGGCGCAGGAGGTCGTAGTACCGCACCCCGCCGGCGGTTGCGTATGACCTCGAAGGGACGAGCACCGTGGGGTCCTCTCCCTTTTTCGACCGCCAGACCGAACATCCTACCAGTTTGAGTCCGGAAAGGATCCCTTCCTCGAAGTGGATCTCCACATCCGCCAGCTTCGATTCCGGCGCAGCGCCGTGATTCAACAGATAATGCACCCGCATGGCCCGACCTCCTTGGTGGAGTAGTTGGCCCGCGATGAGGCAATCCCCGTGCCGCCAAAGAATCCCCTCCTTCAAACCTTCGCGGCCGCTCCGCCGCGACCACCTACTCGACGGGGCGCCCACATGGGAAGGCTCCGTGAACCGGGGACCCAGGGCGCAGCGGGGGGTTCCGCGAGGCGGCCTGTGGAGCGAGGTTGCAAGTCCGGCGAGCGGAACCGGCAGCGAGCGGACGGAGGTCGCGAGCGTAGCCGAGGGGAACTCCCCGCGAGCCAAGGGCTCCGGGACCGAAGACCATGGAAGAGAGCGGCCGGGCGCACGATCGCGGCGCGCGTTGCAGGGGAAGACCGCCGGAATCACACCATGAGGTTATACGGGTCGACGTCGGCCTCCATCCGGACCCCTGCTTTCTTCGCAACGTCCCGCAGGGGACGGAGGAGTTCCGGGAAGAATTCGCCCACCGCGAACCGCGGCGGCATCTTCAGGAGGATCTGGTAGCGGTGCTTCCTCTTGACGAAAGGGATGGGCGCCGGTGCGGGGCCCAACAGTCGGATCCCGGCCTCCGTCATGGGAGGGGAGAGGGCCTCCGACACTTCCTCGGCGGCCCTCCGGACGCGATCGAGCTTCGGCCCCCAGAAGCGCAGCAGGAGCATCCGCCCGAAAGGAGGGTAGCCGAGCAACTCCCGTTCGGCCAGTTCCACCTCCATGAAGCCGTAAAAGTCGTGTTCGGCCGCCTTGCGGATGCAGACGTGCTCGGGCGAGAGGGTCTGGATGATCACCTTGCCGGGCCTGACCCCGCGGCCCGCGCGCCCCGACACCTGGGTCAGGATCTGGAAGGTCCGCTCCGCCGACCGGAAATCCGGGAAGGAGAGGGACAGGTCGGCGAGCAGCACGCCTACGAACGTCACCTCGGGAAAGTCGTGCCCCTTGGCGATGATCTGCGTTCCCACGAGGATGTCCACCTCCCCCCGCTGCATCCGGGAGAGAACCTCCCCGTACCGGCCCCTCTTCCTGCCGATGTCGGAGTCGAGGCGGGCGACCCGGGCGTCCTTCCAGCGCCGGGCGGCCCAGGAAACCAGGCGCTCCGTGCCGATCCCGACCTGCGCCACCTTGTGCCCCCCGCACGCGTCGCACCGCTCGGGGGGCGTCTCCTTCGCGCTGCAGTAGTGACACAGAAGCGCCCCGTCCTGTTTATGGAAGGTCAGCGACACCTGGCAGTTCCGGCACTGCACGGTCGTCCCGCAGTCCAGGCAGGTAAGGGCGGGCGCATACCCTCGTCGGTTGAGGAAGAGCATCGCCTTCTCCCCCCGGGTGATCACCTCCTCGACCGCGTCCTCCAGCGCGGGGGAGAAGTATCGGTCCGCCCCCCGGCGGCCCGATTGGCCCCTCAGGTCCACGACGGAGATGGCGGGAAGGTGGCTCCGACCGATCCTCTCCGGAAGGGAGAGGAGCGTCGCCTCCCCCGTCCGGGTGAGCCGGATCGACTCCGCGGAGGGGGTGGCGGAGCCCAGCAGGACGACGGCCCCTTCCATCTTCGCGCGCATCACGGCAAGGTCCCGCGCCTGGTAGCGGACGCCCTCCTCCTGCTTGTAGGCCGAGTCGTGCTCCTCGTCGACGATGAACAGCCCCGGAGACGAGAAAGGCGAGAAGACGGCGGAGCGCGCTCCGATGCAGAGGAAGGCTTCGCCTGCCCGGATCCTTCGCCATTGCGACGCCCGCTCGGCCCGGGTGAGCCCGCTGTGCAGAACCGCCGCCCCCTCCCCGAACCGGGCATGTACCCGACCCAGGAGCTGAGGGGTGAGCGCGATCTCGGGAACGAGGTACACCGCCTGTCTCCCGGTCACCCGGGCCTGCTCGATCGCCCTCAAATACACCTCGGTCTTCCCCGATCCGGTGATCCCGTGGAGGACGAATGCGGCGAATCCGCCGGATGCGATCGCGACGCCGGTTTTCGCGAGGGCCGCCTCCTGGTGGGGGGTGGGGAGGAGCTCCCCGGAGGTGTCCGGAAGCCCGGGAGGGGCAAGCGCATGGGGTTTCTCCCGCAGCGTGGCGACGAGGATCCCTTTCGCGACGAGCCTCCGGGCGATCTCCGTCCCCCCCGGAACGAGTCCCGCCAGATCCGGCGAGGAGACCTCCCCCGCCTCGAGGACGATGGCGTAGACCTTCCGCTGCTTGGGGGTCAGCGCCGCATCCGGGGACCCGTCGGCAACGCGGTACACCGCTTCCGTCCTCGGAGAAGGCGGGGCTTCCCTCCGCGGAAGTCCTCCGGGCAGGGCCGCGCGAAGCATCTCGCCCAGGGGGGCCAGACACTCCCGGGCGGCCGCACCGAGAAACGCGAGATGGGCGGGGGAGACGTACGGCTCCTCGTCCAGAAACGCGAGGAGCTCCCGGGCCTCTCTCCCCGCCAGGGAGGAGCCGTCCGCGAACGCGGTGATCAGCCCGGTCACCTTGCGGCGCCCGAACGGCGCCAAAACGCGGACGCCTACCCGGGCGCGCGCCGCCTGGGCGGGGGGGACGCGATAGGTGAACGGGTGATCGATCGGAAGCGGCACCGCCACTTCCACGAACACCGGGGGCGCGGAAGGCGTCGTCATCCCACGATTCTACCGGAGGAAGCGGCGACGGGGAAGGGCAAGGCGATATGCCGTCGGTCGAACCACAAGGAAACCTTGCGGCAGCCCCTGAACAGGTGCCGTGTTTCGGGGTCCCGAGGCGAGGCTGGGGGTCGGGGAGCCGGGGGCCACGGAAGCCCTATCGATGGACCATGTCGGGCCCGCCCCGGAAAAGACACCGCACCGTGAGCGAACCCGCGACGCTTAACCAGGCGGGACACCATTTGTCGCCGGAAAACCGCTTGGACGAGAAATGGTGGAGGAGAAGGGGATTGAACCCTCGACCCCCACGTTGCGAACGTGGTGCTCTCCCAACTGAGCTACTCCCCCACCTTGAGGCTCCCTATTCTCCCCGATCCGCCCCACGCTGTCAAAAACATTTCGCTTCCCGCAGGCGCAGGAAAAAAGAAAACCCGCGAGCCGCCGGGGAATGCGCCGCCCGCAAACCCGCGCGGAGAAAGGTTTCCAGGTATAGAAAACCGCTCTTTGGAAAGTGGCGCGAAAAACCCGCTAAAGAAATTTCCTTGATTATTCGAATAGATTTCTGTTGACAGGGGAGTGCTGGCTTCATAGAATCGGGATAGATTTTTAAACGGAGGGTTTAAAAAAAGTTGCTATGATCGATATCGGAGCCAGGATCCGGCATCTGCGGCAGATCAACGGGCTCTCCCAGGCCGATCTCGCCGAGCGCGCGGGCCTCACCAAGGGGGCGATCTCCCAGATCGAGCGGAACATGACCTCGCCGGCGGTCGCGAATCTTCTCGAGATCCTGTCCGCGCTGAGCGAAACGCCATCCTCCTTTTTCGCCGAGGACGACGAGGAGAAGGTCCTCTTCCGCAAGAACGATTCCCTTCCCTCCGACGTCACGGGATACCTGACCTTCGACAACCTTCTCCCCAAGAGCCGGTACCGGACCGTCACGGCGTATCGGGCCGTGATCCGTCCGGGGCGGGAGGCTCTCCCCGAACCCGCGCACGAGGGGGAGAATTACGTGTTCATCCTTTCCGGGCGGCTCGACCTTCGCATGGGAAAGGTGACCTACATCGCCCGGAAAGGCGAAAGCCTCTACTTCCGTGCGGAGCAGGAATATTCGTTCTCGAACCGGGGGAAGCGCCCCGTCGACTTCCTCTGGGTCAAGGCGAGCGGGCGGTGAACCTTCCGATGATCCCAGGCAACCAATCCAAGACGAAAAACAGGACGAGGAGGAACATGGAGACGAATCGGGGAGACGATTCGGTACCGTTGCACAGCACGTCGGGCCATACGAATCCCGTTGGCCTTCCATGGCCCAAGGTGACCAGAGAGGAGTGGAACGATTATCGGTGGCAACTCTCTCATCGCATCACCTCCCTCGGGGAACTGTCCGGGCTTCGGTACTTTTCCCGCGAGGAGGCCGACCTTCTGGAGCGCGTGACCGGCACCTACCGCCTGTCGATCACTCCCTACTACCTTTCCCTCATCCGGCTCGACGATCCGGACGATCCGATCGCGCGCCAGGCGATTCCCTCGCCGGACGAGTACTACGGGATGGAGGTGGGAGAGGACGATCCGCTCGAGGAGGAGAAGGACATGCCGGTCCCCGGACTCACCCACCGGTACCCGGACCGGTGCCTCATGGTGGTGACGAACTTCTGCTCCATGTATTGCCGCCATTGCACGCGGAAGAGGATCTGGCCCCTCGGGGAGGCGGCGAAGACGGAATTCGAGCTCAACAAGATGTTCAGCTACATTCGGCGGCACGAGGAGATCCGGGATGTCATCGTCTCGGGGGGCGACCCGCTCACCCTTCCCACGCCGCGCATCGAGTTCATTCTCAAGGGACTCCGCAGGATCCCGCACGTCGAGATCATCCGGATCGGCACGCGCGTCCCGGTGGTCCTTCCGATGCGGATCGACGACGAGCTGTGCTCGGTCCTGGAGAAGTACGGCCCGATCTGGGTGAACACCCAGTTCAACCACCCCCGGGAGGTGACCGGCGAGGCGGGAAGGGCGTGCGACCGCCTCCTGCGCGCCGGGATCCCCGTGAACAACCAGTCGGTTCTCCTGAAGGGCGTCAACGATCACCCTGAGATCATCCGCAGGCTCAACACGCAGCTGCTCAAGGTGAAAGTACGTCCCTACTACCTGTTCCAATGCGACCGGGTGCGCGGTCTGGAGCACTTCCGAACCCGCCTGTCGAAGGGGATCGAGATCATGGAGGCCCTCCGGGGGCACACCTCGGGGCTCGCCATCCCGTCCTTCGTCGTCGACGTTCCCGGAGGGGGGGGGAAGATCCCGCTCATGCCCAACTACATTCTCTCCCAGGGGGAGAACCGGACGATCCTCCGCAACTACGAAGGGATCCTCGTGAGCTACGAGGAGCCGCAGGACGACGGGCGCCCCTGCGCCCAGCCGGAGACGGACTCTCCCGCATCGCGGCCGGACGTCTACCGCCTCATGACGGGGGAGATCAAGGCGCTGATCCCCCAGGGGAATGAGCGGATGGCCAGGAGAAGGAGACGGTGCGAATCGGGCTCGCCTACAACGTAAAGCCCGCCGATCCGCCGCCTCATCTGCCGGTGGACGCCTTCGAGGAGTACGACTCCGAGGCGACCGTCGGCCACATTTCGGACGCCCTGTCCTGCCTGGGCCACGAGGTGATCCACCTCGGCGCGGGCCCCGGAATCATCGACCGTCTCCGGGAGGGCCGGCCCGATCTCGTCTTCAACATCGCCGAAGGAGAAGGAGGGCGATGCCGGGAGGCCCACGTCCCGGCCCTGCTCGAAATGCTCGGCATTCCGTACGTCGGATCCGATCCCCTCACGCTCTGCGTAACCCTCGACAAGCCCGTCGCGAAGCGGCTCGTGGCGTCGGAAGGCTTCCCCACCCCGCGGTTCCGCATTTGCGCGTCTCCTTCGGAGGCGGAAGAAGCAGAGCTTTCCTACCCGGTCATCGTCAAGCCGGCGTTCGAGGGATCGAGCAAGGGGGTCCGCCTCGCCTCCCGCGCCGCGTCGCCGGAGGAGGCGGGAAAGATGGTTGCGTTCGTGACGACCTCCTACGGGCAGAGCGCCCTCGTGGAGGAGTTCGTCGCGGGCCCCGAGGTGACCGTGGGAATCGTGGGGAACGGAAGGCCCCGCATCGTCGGGGTCATGGAGATCGTCCCCCGGAGGGTGCGTCCCGAGGAGTTCGTCTACTCCCTTGAGGTCAAGCGGGACTGGGAGAGCCAGGTCGAATACCGCTGTCCCCCCTCGCTGGGGCCTTCGACCGTCGCCGAAATCGAACGGTGCGCCTCGGGGATCTACCGGCTCCTCGGCTGCCGGGACTTCTCCCGGATCGATTTCCGTCTCGACGGGGAGATGGTCCCCCACTTCCTCGAGTGCAATCCCCTCCCCGGCCTCTCCCCGGGGTACGGCGACCTTCCGATCATGGCCGACAAGATGGGGGTTCCCTACGTCGAACTGCTTTCGGAAATTCTCTCCAGCGCGCTGTCCCGTCTCGGGATGGCGCACCGGTGATGGCGAACGGCCTTTCTCCGAGGCGGGTCGCAGTCCTCTACACCCCCGTGGAGGATACCCTGAAAGGTGTCCAAGGGCCGATGCGGGTCGAGATGGACCTTGCCGTGAGCGCCCGGGAGGTCGAAAACGCGCTTGCCGCCGGAGGGCACTCCGCCCGGTCCTTCACCTTCGGGATGGATCCTGCAGCCCTCGCCTCGTCGCTGCGCGGGTTCGGGGCCGAGGTGGTCTTCAACCTGAGCGAATGCCCGATGAACTCCGCCCAGAAGGAGCCGCACGGGGCCGCCTTCCTCGAACTGCTCGGCCTCCCGTACACGGGAAACAGCCCCCTGCCCCTTTCCGTCTGCAACAACAAGGCGCTCACCAAGCGGATCCTTTCCTCCTTCGGGATCCCGACCCCGTCCTTCCGCCTCTACCTCTCCGTTCCCCGCGGGCGGTCGGGCCTCCGATTCCCCATCATCGTGAAGCCCGCCAAGGAGGACGGCTCGGCGGGGATCACCGAGGAGAGCGTGGTCGACGACGAGGCGGGGCTCAAGAAACGGATCGGGTTCGTGATCGAGAAGTACGGCCAGGAGGCGCTTGCCGAGGAGTACGTGGGGGGCCGGGAGTTCAACGTGGGGATTCTGGGGAACGGGACCGCGGCCGATCCCATCCGGACGCTTCCTCCGGCCGAACTCGTCTACCGGAACCGGAAATGGCGCGTCTGCTCCTTCGAGTCGAAATGGAACGCCGAGCACCCGGCGTACGCCGAGATCGCCCCCGAATGCCCGGCGAAGATCTCCGAGGCCTTGTCCAACCGTCTCCGGGCGCTTACCCTCGCATGCGCCGGGGCGTTCGGGCTCTGCGGGTACGCCCGCGTCGACTTCCGGATGAACCGGAACGGAAAACTCTTCGCGCTCGAGGTGAACCCGAATCCCGACATCTCCGCGGGCGCGGGACTCTCCCGGGCCGCCCGGGCGGCGGGGCTTTCCCACGAGGCGCTGATCAACGAGATCCTGCGCCTGGCGATCTCCCGGGGGGCCCGATGAGCGGTATCCGGCCCGCCGAAACGGGAGATCGGGAAGCCATCCGGGCGCTCATCGAGGGGACGGGGGCGTTTCGGCCCCACGAGGTGGACGTGGCGATGGAGCTCGTCGACTCCTATCTCTCCCGCCCGGACCAGGAGGACTACCACCCCTTCGTTCTCGTGGAGGACGACGGGACCGTGGCCTCCTACGCCTGCTTCGGCAAGAACACGATGACCGCCGCCACCTTCGACCTGTACTGGCTCGCCACCCGGTCCGACCGGATGGGGAAGGGATACGGACGGAGGATCGTATCCTTCGTCGAGAGCGAGATCCGGCGCCGCGGAGGACGCCTCCTTGTGATCGAGACGTCGTCGAAGGAATCCTACGGGGACACGCGGGCGTTCTACGAGAAGATCGGCTGCACCCTCGCCGCGCAGCTTCCGAACTATTACGCCGAGGGGGACGACAAGCTGATCTACCTGAAACCGCTTCGCTAGCGCTCAGAGACTGAACAGCCCGAAGATCTTCTTGGCCATCGGCTCTTCCATCTTCTTCACGGCATCGATCTCCCCGGCGTCGAGCCAAATGCCGTCACATCCCGAGCACTTGTCCACCTTGATGGTGTGATAGTCGATCTCGAGCAGGTCCATGCCGCACTTGGGGCACTTCATGTGATGGAGTTCCCGGAGCCGCTTCCTCTCTTCCTCGGCCAGCCTCTGCTGCTTTTCCTTCTCGATCTTCTTCCGCCGCTCGAACTCCAGGCGCGCGAAATATTCCTCTTCGCTTTCGCTCGGCTTCCTCGTCATTCCTCCTCCCCCCTTTTCGGATTTTCCCGTCTTCCCACCTCGACCGTCTCATCCGTTTCAAGATACCAGAGGAACCCGCGAACCGGAACGTTCCAGGCGCCGGAGAGGATTTCCGCGTAGCCGCGGACCTGCTTCCGGTTCCTTTCCTCCGGTTCCCTCTCCCGCGGGCCGGTCTTGTAGTCGACGACCCAATGCTCTCCGGGTTCTCCCGAGCGCCCTTCCGCGGACCCTCCGGGGAACCGCACGACGAGGTCGGCGCGCTCCTCTTTCGACCATCCCCCGCGGAAGGAGAGCATGGAAAGCTCCGTCCCCACCAGCTCGGCGCGGGACAGTTCCCGGAAGAACGGGCTCGCCGCGATCTTCGCGCAGAGGGAGCGCCACCGCGCTTCCTCCCCTTCTCCCCAGACGACGGGAGGGGAACCGGGAGGAGGCCACGGCGCTCCGATCGGCGGAGCCGCCTCGAGGGCGCGGTGGACCTTTTCCCCGAACCGCCTGCCCGCGGCCTGGTCGCAAAATTCCCGGAGGGTCATCTCCTCCGCCGCGGGGGGCGGGGGAGACGGCGGGGGAGGAGACCACCCCTTTCCGGACGAAAGATCGAGCGGGGCCGCGACCGGCAGGGGCGCGGCGGAAAGCGGTTCCTTAACCTCCGCGATCAGCACCGCCCCTCCCCCGGCGAAGACCCGCCGCCTGCCGGCAACTCCGGTGACGGAACAGACGTTCGGCCCTCCGTCTGCGCCGCGCCCAAGGCCGGCGCGCAGCGAATCCCCGAGCACCGAGCCTTTCCCCTTCGGACCCTCCACGAGGAACAGGCGATCCTTGGCCCGGGTCGCGGCGACGTAGAGGAGCCTTTTCTCCTCGGCGTCCTGCTTCCTGGCTTCCCACTCTTCGAACGTGACCGGTCCGCCGCTTCCGGGAACCCGTCGAAACGCGGAGTACGTCCGGAACCCGGGGAAGATCACCGCCGACAGCCCCCGGACCCGGTCCACCCGCAACCCCTCCGGCCGCTTCCTTCCTCCCCGGGACAGGTTGGCCAGGATCACCACCGGAAACTCCAGCCCCTTGGAGAGATGAATGGTGGAGATGCGGACCGCATTCTCCCCTTCCTCGAAGGTGGGAAACTCGTTTTCCGGCCTCTCCTCCTCGGTCCGGCGCCGGATCTCCCCGAGAAAGGCCTTGACCGACCCGCCGGCCGCCCACTCGAACGCGGAGGCGAGATCGGCGGCCTTGGCCAGATTCTGCAGGATCCTCTCCCCTTCGGGGAGCCGGGCAGCGACGAACTCCACGCCCGATTCCCGGTACAGTTCCGCCAGCAGCTCCGAAAGGGAGGCCCTCCCCCGGCGCGCGGCCAGGCGCGCAAGCAGGGAAAGCGCGTCTTTCCCCCTCGGGGAGGCCGCCTCCTCCCCTTCGATGTAGATCGGCAAGATCTCCTCGTCCGAGAGCCCGAAGAAGATCGTCTTGAGCGCCGCGTAGCGGGCGGAGAGGTCCGCCGGCGTGTCGATCGCCGAGAGGGCCATCCGCAGATCCTGCACTTCCTGCCTCGCGAAGAACCCCCTCCGGGAGGGGACCAGGTAGGGGATCCCGGCCCGGGCAAGCGCATCCCGGTACGAGGCGAGCACCTCTCCTGCGGTATCGGACCGGTACAGCACCGCGATGTCGCGATGCTCCGCGCGGCGGGCGGGAGCGCCGTGTCTCTCCTGCACCATTCCCTTCCCCACGATTCCGCGGATCAGGCCGCAGAGGAACTCGGCCTCCGCCACGGCCTCTCCCAGGGAGAAGAGCGTTACGGACTCGCCGTCTCCGGGGTCCACCCGGTGGGGAATCACCGGCGAATAGGGAGGGGAGAAATCCTCTCCGCCGGTCAGGACGTGTTCGAAAAGGCCGTTCACCGCCGCGATGAGATCCGGCCGGCTCCGGAAGTTCCGCACGAGGGTGACCGCCTCCCCGCCACGGGAGAGGAGCTCTTCCCGGAACCGGTGATACACCTGCACGTCCGCGCGCCGGAAGCCGTAGATCGACTGCTTCGGATCGCCGACGAGGAACAGCCGCCCCGGGGGACCGTCCGCGGTCAGCGCGTTGATCATTTCCGCCTGCAGGGGATCGGTGTCCTGGAACTCGTCCACGAGAATGTGGCGGAATCTCCCCGATACCCGCTGCGCAACCGCCCGGTTCCCGCAAAGGAGCCGTTTCGCACGCAGCAGCAGGTCCATGAAGTCGAGGCCGCTTCCCTTCGCCTCCTCGTAGAACCGCGCAGCGGCCCGCGCCTTGTCGGCGAGGAAGCAGGCGGCGGCGGCTCCCGTAGGAACCTCGAGGATCTCCCGCCAGAACGTCTTCAGGCGGTCCCTGGCGTCCTTGGGGGAATACCCCGGCGGCCGCGGGAAAGTCCTCGCGCTTTTCAGGCGATCGGCGCGGAAGGCAAAGGCCTTGGCTCCTTCCGGGGCGATCCGGGAAGCGGCGTCGAGATTTCCGGCTTCGACCGCGTCCCAAGCCCGCGAAAGGATCCGGAACGCCTCTTCGAGCGGCGGCGTCATGTCGTGGCCGCGGTCCGCGATCCCTCCGACGAAGGCGCGGAACCAGGCGACCGCCTCCCCGTACTCGTCCCGAAGGTACCCCAAAAAATCCGCCGGAGTCCCGAAGTCTTGCCTCTCCTCTTCGAGAAGATCCCGCTGGAACAGGCAGAGCCTCCGGATCATCCCGAACGCCGCTTCCCGATCGGAGGACCGGGAGAGCGCGGGTTCCCACCGCGGATCGGTCTCTTCTTTCCCGAACTCGGACCGGAGGAAGTTGCGGAACGCGTGGTCCCACGCGTCCGCCGCCTCCCCTTCCGAGAGGACCTCGAAGCGCGGATCGACCTCCGCCTCCGCGGGGAAGGAGAGCAGGATCCGGCGGCAGAAGGAGTGGAACGTGGTGACGGAAAGGCGCCCCACGCCGTCGGCCATCTCCTCGGCGCGCGCCCGAAGATCGTCGAGCGAGGAGAAGCCGACGGCGGGAAACTCGAGCAGCGGGTTCCATTCCCCGGCCTTGGCCATCGCCTCTTCGAGGGAAGCGGCCGAACGGGATGCGGAGAGCAGAAGCTCCCACCCCTCCACGATCCGCGATTTCATCTCGGCGGCGGCCTTGTCGGTGAACGTCAGCAGAAGAACGTCGTCCGGCCCGAGGTCCCGCTTCGCGAGAAAGAGGTTGGTGACGCGGCCGATCAGGGTCGCCGTCTTCCCCGTTCCCGCGGAGGCGTCCACCGCAAGATCCCGCGCGAACTCCGTCACGGCCGTCCGCCTTTGGCGCTCCACGGTCAGCCCTCCCTCGCCGGGCGGAACCGCGAAACCGCGCGGAGAGCGGGGTCTTCGAGGACCCGGCGCACCAGCGCCTCCGTCTCCTGCCTCGTTCCCTCGAAGGCGGGGGAAACGCGGCAATGGTCCCCATACGGGCAGTCCCGGCAATACCTCGGCGGAAGGTCCCCGGCAAACCGGAACCGGTGATGGGGAAGCGGCGGGAAGTGTCCCGAGGAGGCCAGGGAAAGCCAGGCAAGGAGGGAGGCCGCCCATTCCTCCCGGATCTCCTCCCACTGCTCCCCGTCCACCGTGACGGCCCGGATCTCGCCCTTGAGGAAACAGAGGGAGGCGCGCACCGCGGGGGAAAGGGTGCCGGCATAGCGCAGATAGATGGGGATCTGATGGGAGAGACCGTTCCGGATCCAGGAAAGCGGGGCCCTCTCGTTCTTCCCGTCGCGGAATTTATAGTCGATGATCTCGACCCTTCCCGAAGGGTCGCGGTCCATCCGGTCCACCCGTCCGGTGAAGGCCGGCAGACCGCCCTCGGCCTCCAACGCGAAGGGCCGCTCCACGGCCTCCACCCGGGAAGCCCCGGGGAGCGCGGACCGTTTCTCCTCCCACGCGAGAAACTCCGCCACGGCCGACTCGATCTCCCTGCGCTGGAGCCGGAGCATCCCGGGAAGACCCACCGGGTTTTCCCTCGCGAACCGCGCGAACGCTTCGGCGGTCGCTTTCCCCGGCTCCCCCCACCCTCTCCCTTCCGCGGCCTCCCTGCCGATCGCCCGCAGGATGTCGTGGGCGAGCATCCCCATCTCCAAAGGGGAAAGAACCAGGCCCTCCTCGGGTTCCTCGGCAGGCTCGAGGCCGAGCAGGCGGTGGAGGAAATACCGGTAGGGACACTTGGCAAGCTCCTCCAATGCGGAGGAGCTTTGTCGTCCGGGGATCGGGAGGACGGGCCCAGGAGCCGGAAAGAGCGACCGGCCGTGCGCCCGCGCCTCCCATTCCGAAAGGATCCCCGCGATCCGGTGCCAGGGGACCTCTTCCTCCCCCCCGTCGGGGGGCGCGCCGTTCCGCCACGCCAGGAGAGCCGCTTCCCTCGGGCTCACGGGACCCGGACCGGCGAGCGCCTCGAACGGCTTCCGGGACAGGGAGAGGACGGAGGCGCCGGACGACTCGCGCCACGTCTCCGAAAAGACTTCGGGTCCCGCGAACTGCGACAGGAGAAGGAGAAGATACCGGGACGGCCCTCGGGCGGACCCTTCCGCGTCGGCCCGGAGAACGCCGAACGCGAGTTCCTCCCTCGCCGAGGCCGCCGGGAGGGAGAAGAGCAGCCTTTCCTCCGCGGCGTTGCGGCGCCGGAGCGCGAGGGCGTCGGGCATCCCCGCCCGGCGTGTGATCCGGTTGAGCTCCTCCCGGTCGTCGTCGGGAAGAAGGGGGTCCTCCTCGATCTGGGCGGGCACCTCGTCCTCGTTGACGGAGAGAAGCAGGATCCGGTCCGCCGTCGTCCCGCGCAGGGAGATGAGGTCGCCTGCCACCACCGCCCCCGGGACGCGCAGCCCCCCCCTTTCCCCCAGGAACAGGCGCTGGTCGGCAAGAAGGGCGCGAAGCCAGCCGAGGGCCTCCTTCGCTCCCGGCCAGGGGACCTCCCGCCCGGGGATCTGCTCGATGTCCTCGAGGAGGGAAAAAAGAGCCGACACGGCGCGGCGGTCCCTCTCTTCCTCCGCACCGTCCCCCCTCCCGATCCGGAACCCGGTGCGCAGGAGGGACCGGACCGCCGCGGCAAGCCCGGCGAGGCTGCGCGCCTCGCAAACCGGCCGGAGAGACTCGCGGAGGGCGCGAACCTCCTCCCGCAGGAGGAAAAGCTGTTGCCGCCGTTCCTCCCGTTCCTCCCCGGTCTCCTCCTCGCTGCCGCGGGAACGCAGTCCGCGGAGGCGCGTTTCCCAGTCGGCGCCGGAAACCACGAGGAGCTCTTTGGTCCAGATATCCCAGAGGTCGGGGCGAGGCGACCTCCCGGGGACCGACCCCTCCCCCCGACGGTAGGGCGAGGAAAGGAGGTCGATCACCTTCCTCCTCGGAAAATCCTGCTCGGCCGCCTCGAGCATCTGGATCAGGACCCGCACCGGGGGAATCGACGACAGCGGGACGCTTGTCCTGCCCGCGACGCGGATGCCATACTCGTTGGCCACCCGCTCCCATACGGGAATTCGATCTTCCGCGAATCGCCGGGAGAGGACGAGCACCTCCTTCCCGGGATGCGCGTCGAGCCATTCCCGCACCTGCCGGGCGGCGATGCGCACCTCTCCGCTTTCCTGGGGGGCGGACAGGACGCGAAACGGCACCGGTCCGGCGGCGGCCGGCGGAAGGGGGGAGAAGATCCTCTCGCGGACCGCTTCCACGGCGGGGGAGGGGTCCTCCCGCAGAAACTCCACATTTCCTTCGAAGGCCCGCTGCAGCCGGTCCCACGTGATCGCCGCGTAGGCGAAGGCGGGAGAGAGGGAGCGGTCCTCCCGGAAGATCCCGGGAAAATACACCTCGTCGAGGAGTCCGCTCGCGAGGAGCGCGTCGACGAGCGTCCACTGCAGGCGGGTGAAATCGTAGAAGCCGTAGAGGATCACCCGGAAACGGTAGCCGGGCTGCTCGAAACCGGCGACGGATTCCTGGAAGATCTTCCTGCGCGACAGGCCCCCGACCGCCGCGATCTTCCGTTCGACGGCGCGAACCAGGCGGCGCCATTCGGCCCAACGCCTCGCCCTTCCTTCCGCTCCTGCGGCGCGCGCCCTCCCTTCCGCCTCGCGGAACACCTCCTCTCCCAGCCAACCCTCCTCGAGGTCGGCCAGCGTCCGGGAGAGGGCGGGAACGAATCCCGGCATCCCGGAGATCGCCGCGAAGTCCCCCTCCTTGTTCCGATACGCGTCCCGGACCGCGGCCAACATGGCGGCGGAGGACTGCGCGGGGGAGAGCTCGCGGGGGAAGAGGCCCCGGTGCTTGAGAAGCCGTACGGCGAAATCGTACAGCGTCAGGATCTGGGACCCCGCGGCGTTCCCCTCCCCCCTTGCGGCCAGGCGGCGCAGGAGATGCTCCCGAAGCTCGTTGGACGGCACGAGGAGCACGTCCTCCCTGCCGGGCACGCGCCCGAACGACCCGGGGAGACGGGAGAGAAGCGTTTCTTCGAGCGCCGGGAAGGAGCCGGCAAACAGGCGGGAAATCTGGTCTTTAGACTCCCCCATGGTTCCCCCATTGTAATCGTTCCCGTGCAGTCGGAAAATGGGATCGATCACGAAGGGGGATCCCGGGAGTTGAAACCGCCGTCGAAATCGCAGACGAGAGACCAGTTCGCGGGAGTCGCCGACCGATACCGTTTGAGCGTCGACCACACCGACGCCGACGACCGGGAGATCCTCCTTTCCCGCCTGATGCTCGATCCCTCCCACCTCCTCCTCGACGTGGCAACCGGCGGTGGGCACACCGCCGTGGCGACTTCCCCGAAGGTGAGAAAGGTCGTCGCCTCCGACCTCACCCCGGAGATGCTCCGCGAGGCCAGGAAGCTGTGCGCCGAGCGGAAGTGCAAGAACATGGTGTTCGTCGCGGCTGACGCGGAAGATCTTCCCTTTGCGGAGGGGGCGTTCGACCGGGTCACCTGCCGCATCGCGCCGCACCACTTCCCGGACCTGTCCGCGGC
>DASUAN010000120.1:0-3841 GCA_035763765.1 Candidatus Deferrimicrobiaceae bacterium | reverse complement strand
TATCTTCCCGTCTCCTCCACCGTGATGATGGGCACCCCGGGGACGGCCATCGAACCGACGTCGGCCTTCTTTTCCGTGACGGTCCCCGAAAAGGGCGCCGTCACCCGTGTGTAGGAAAGCATCGTCCGCGCCGCCTCCGCCTGGGCCTTCGCCTGCGCGATCTTCGCGACGACCTGCTCCCGCCTGTCCAGCGTTCGCTCGTGTTCCTTGACCGCCACCGTCTTTTTGGCCTCCACCTCGTCGAACTCCTGCGCGGTTACGACCTTCTCCGCGTGGAGCTTCCGGAACCGGTCGTACGTCTTCTCGGCGAGCGCCCTGCCGGCCTCCGCCTGGGCGATGACCCGTTCGACCTCCTCGCGGCCGGCCTCCTCCTCGGCGACCATCGCCTCGGCGCCGGCGAGCTGGGCCCGGACCGCCGTGTCGTCGATCGTCGCCAGGATCGCCCCTTGTTTTACCCGGATCCCCTCCGCAACGGGGATCGCGGTGATCCGCCCCATCACCTGGGGGGCCACGGCGGCGATGGTTCTCGCCCGGACCGTGCCGACCACCTCAGCGAACCTTTCCCGGGATGCGGAACCCGCGGTAACGACCTCCACGCCGGTCACCGTCGGCTTCTCCGCGGATCCCGGACCGTGCCTCTCCTTCTCCCCGCACCCGGCCGCCACGCCTGCCGCCGCAGCCAGCAGGAGGATCCCGGCGCGTCTCGTCCATGTCCCCATCGTTCTCCCCTTCATTCGACGGCCTTCGATTCCGGCAGCGCCCAGGACAGCAGGGTTCCGGAGGCGTACTCGAGCTGCGCCCGGGACTGCAGAAAATCGTTTTCCGCTCGGACCAGGTCGGCCCGGGCGCCGTTTTGCGCCGACTGCGCGTCCAGCAGATCGATCATCCGCGCGAGCTGATTTTCATATCTTAAGCGGACGAGCCTCGTCCCCTCCTCCGCCGCGGCGACCGCGGCCCTCGCGATCTCCACGCGGCGTGCGGCTTCCTCGACGGAGAGATAGGCCTGGGTCACCTGGAAGACGGCGAAATCCTCTGCGCCCCGGAAATTCTCCCTCGCCCTCCCCCGTTCCGCGGAAGCCTTCGCCACCTCGGCCTCGCGCCTGAGCCCGTCGAACAGGTTCCAGGCGAGACCCACCCCGATCCTCCAGGTCCGGTTGTCGGGAGAAAAGATTCCGTCCTGGGCGTCGATCTGGTAGGCCCCCATCACTCCTACCGTGGGGAGATACTCCGATTTCCGGAGGGTCACGTTGGCTTCCGCGTTCGAAAGCCGCAGGGAAAAGGCGCGGAGGTCCGATCGGTTCGCGCGGACCGAGGCGATCCGCTCCGAAAGGGCTCCCGCATCCGGCAGGGGCGGGATCGGGCCGGAGGCGTCCCTCCGCGCCCCCCCCGGCATCCCCATCGCAAGCCCCAGTCCGGTCTGGGCAAGGGCAAGGCGGCTTGCCGCAGTCACCCTGGCGCTCTCCGCGGAGGCGAGAAAGACCCTGGCCCGCAGGACATCGGAGGCAAGCCCCATTCCGGCCTCCTCCATCACCTCCGCGATGCGGTGGTGCTCCCGGGCGTCGGACAGCGCCTGCTCGGCGACCTGGACGTACTCCTTCGCCGTCACGACGTCGAGATAGGCGGTGAGGACCCGAAAGACCGCTTCCTCCCGGGTGCGCGACACATCGAGGCCGGTCGCCCGCTCTTCCCGGCGCGCCATGGCGTATCCGAGATACGCCCGGGGAGCGAAGATCGGCTGCTCGAGCGTGAAGGTGGTGATGTAGTCATTGATCGGGGGGGCCTGGTTGAAGTTGTCGACGTCGGCGAAATCGGAGGAAAGCAGCCGCTCCTCGTTCAGTTTGAACGCGAAGGCCTCCGCCGGGATGTTGGTGCGGACGAACCGCTCCTCGAAGGTGAGTTTCGGCAGATAGTTCCCGCGCGCAGCCTCCGCGCCTTTCCTCGCCGAGGTCCACCCGTAACCGGCCGCCGACACGGCCGCGTTGTTCCGCAGGGCCTCTTGCACCGCCCCGGGGAAATCGACCGCGCCGCTGCCCTCGGCGAAGGCATGCCTCCAGGCGGTCAAGGCCAGGATGGAAAAAGCGATCCGAAGGAGGGTTTTCGGATTTCGAAGGCGGTCTGGTCTCTCCATCACCTTCTCCCTTCCCCACCGGTTCCCGCCCGGATGGCGAAAACTCGTCAAAGGTTCCAAACGCCCTGAGGCAAGGAGGATGCCACACCAAGGATCACAACCGGAATCGAAATACTATTTTTGTTAACGGCAGGTTATATTCGCGAGCAAATTTGCGAGGGAATGAGTGTTACAATTTTTGCATCAAAATATGCCAGGCCGGACGGGGCTGCGAAACTTTTAGTTGCATCAAGCCACTATTTGGTGCAGCAAGGCTGCCCAAGGTCGACTTTAACAGGGAAAATCGTATCCGATTGGCTACTTGCCTCCAAGGACGGCGATGGTGTAGCGATCGGTACGAAAGATTCTCATAGCCACCCGGTTCACCTCTTCGAGGGTCACCGCCTCGATCTTCTCCGGCGCCCGGAACGTCTCCTCGTACCCGATTTCGTAGAGCTCATTGTACATCATCCGTTCGGCGAAGGCGGAATTGCTCTGCAGACCGATCTCATAGGTTCCCACCATCCACTTTTTTGCGCGGTCGAGCTCTTCCGCCGTGATCCCGTGGTCCCGGACATCCTCGATCTCCTTCAGGGTATCCGCGATGGCTCCCTCCCGCTTGTCGGAGCTCGTTCCCATGTAGAAAGCGAAGAAGCCCGGGTCGACCTGCTCCGAGGAGAAGGAGGTCACCGCGTACGCAAGCGACTTCTTGTCCCGGAGGTTGGTGAAGAGCCTCCCCCCCATGCCGGCGAGGGCCGCTCCGAGCACGTCGAGGGCGTACCGGTCGGGGTCCGTGAACCGGGCCCCGGTGTACCCGATGACGAAATGCGCCTGTTCCTTGTCGAGCGGCTCCTCCGCCCGGCGAATCCCCCTCTCCTCGGGAACCGCCATCGCCTCGATCGGGACGAAGTCCTCCCTCCGCGGCAGATCGCCGAAGGCCGCTCGAACGACAGCGAGCGCCTCCTGCGCTCCGATGTCGCCGGAAACGGTGATTACGAGGTTGCGCGGGTCCGCCCACCGAAGGTAGTACTGTTCCACCTCTTCCCGGGCGACCCCCCGGACCGACTCCTCCGTCCCCAGCGGGTTGCGGGCATACGGATGGTCCTCGTAGTGGGTCGCGAGGAAAAGAAGGATGACCGACTGGGTCATGTCGTCCTTCTGGAGCTTGAGCCTGCCCAGAATCTCCCGACGCTTCTTCTCGAGCTCCTCGACGGGGAACGTGGGCCACCGAAGACACTCCGTGAACAGGCGGAACCCGGTGGCGAAATCCCGGCTCATGAACCGGGCCCGGAGGCCCAGGGAATTCCTCCCGGAGAAGCCGGAAAGGTCGGCGGCGATGTTTTCCACCGCCTCCGAGATCTGCCGGGCCGTCCGATCCTTCGTCCCCTTGGTGAGCATCTCGCCTGCCATCACGGAAAGTCCGCCCTTGCCTTTCGGCTCCGCGCGAAGACCGCTCAAGAAGCCGGCCTCGACGGCCACCACCGGGACGGCCCGGTCCTCCCGGACGACCACCCGGATGCCGTTTTCCAGGACCTCTTTCACGACGGCCCCGCCCTTCCCCTCTTCGCCGGCCTCCCGCATCGCCTCCCGGTAGGCTTCCGCCGCGATCTCTCGGATCTCCCCTCCGGAAATCAGCCCCCCCTCCCCTTCCGGGACCACGGCGGCCACGGTGAGGTTATCGGGTTTCAGGTACTCCCGGGCTACCGCGACGATGTCGCCGGCCGTCACCGCCCG
>DASUAN010000119.1:0-8239 GCA_035763765.1 Candidatus Deferrimicrobiaceae bacterium | reverse complement strand
GACCTGCGGCATCCCGGTCCGGACGGCGAGCCCGAAGTCCCGTCCCAGCCGGTCCACGAGGATCTCGAGGTGCAGCTCCCCCATCCCGGACAGGATGATCTGCCCGGTGTCGGCGTCCTCCTTCATCGACAGGGTCGGGTCTTCCTCCACCATCTTCGCCAGCACCTCGCGGAGGCGGTCCATGTCCCGAAGCGTCCGCGGCTCGACCACGACGGAGACCACCGGTTTCCGGATCTCGATCGACTCGAGAAGGATCGGGGCCTGCGGATCGCAGAGCGTGTCGCCCGTGCGGGCGTTCTTGATCCCCCGGACCGCCACGATGTCCCCCGACACCGCCTCCGAAATTTTTCCCTTCTTCCCCGCGTGGATCCGGAAGAGCCGGGCCACCTTCTCCGACTCGCCCGTGGAGGCGTTCCACAGGACATCCCCCTCCGCGACCTTCCCCGAGTAGATCCGCAGGTAGACGGTCCGGCGTCCCTCCTCGATCATCACCTTGAACGCGAGCGCCGCGAAGGGCGCGGACGGGACCGGCTCCCGGGTGACGGGCACTCCCGTTCTCGGGTCGTCCCCTCTGGCCGGGGGAACCTCGGCGGGGGAGGGAAGGTAGTGGACGATCCCGTCCATCACCGGCTGAACCCCCTTGTTCCGGAGGGCCGCCCCGGCGAAGACGGGGAAGAAGCGCGCGCCCACCGTCCCCTTGCGGATCGCCTGCCGGATCATCCCGGGGGGGACCTCCTGGCCTGCCAGGTATCGCTCCGCGACCCCGTCGTCGGCGTCGGCCGCCGCCTCGAGGAGGGTCTCCCGGTACGATTCGACCTTCTTCCTCTCCTCCGTCGAAAGCGGAGACCTCGCCACGTTCGCCCCCTGGTCCTCCGCCGGGAACTCCACCCTCTCCATCGTCACCAGGTCCGCCACGGCGTCGAACGCGCCGTCCGCGGACAACGGGACCGTGACGGGAATTCCCCGCGCGGAGAGCTTCCTCTCCATCTCCGCGACGACCTGGTCGTAGTCGGCGCCCGGGCGATCGAGCTTGTTCACGAACGCCAGCCGGGGAATCCGGTGCCGGTCCGCCTGCCGCCACACGACTTCCGACTGCGGCTCCACCCCGCCGACGCCGCAGAAGACGACGACCGCGCCGTCGAGCACCCGGAGCGACCGCTCGACCTCGATGGTGAAATCGACGTGCCCGGGCGTGTCGATCAGGTGGACCTCCGCGCCCAGCCACGGAAACCGGGTGACGGCCGCGGTGATCGTGATCCCCCGTTCGCGCTCCTGGGGGAGGTAGTCCATCTGGGAGTCGCCGTCGTGGACTTCCCCCATCCGGTGGCTTACCCCCGCATAGAAGAGAACCCGCTCGGTCAGGGTCGTCTTCCCCGCGTCGATGTGCGCGATGATCCCGATGTTCCGGATCTTGTCCGCGTGGGCCATCCTAGAAATTCTCCCGGAGCAGGTTGAACGTCGACGTGCCGGGGATCGGACGGTCGGCGAACAGGGCCGACAGGACCTGCCCGATCTCCCCGTCGGGCACGTCCCGAAGATCCGCATAGAAGTCCCGGATCCCCGCGGCCCGGATCTCGTCCAGGAAGCCCGATGCGGAAAACGGCTGGGCGGAGAAGACGGTCGATCCCCGCTCGTCGGCCTCGATGCGGAACCGTTCCCCCCTCGGGCTTGTCACTTCCCCCCGGACGCCGGACGAGGGAAGAAGCCGCGAGATCATCAGGGGCACGGCGCCGTACGCCATGGCGATCCCCAGGTCGTGGAGATATTTCCCCACGGCCCGCAGCGCGGGCAGGTTCGCCTCCGCGGGGAGGATCATCCGGGAGGCGCCCAGTCTCGACAGGGTCGAGAGGGCCCCGGTGTTGAAGGCGTACAGGTAATGGTCGCTGACCAGCGTGACATGGCGCCTGAGGTCGAACCCGGCGAACAGGCGGAAGTGGCCCGCGTCGGAGACGACCCAGCGGCGATGCCCCTTTGCGACCGCCTCCCGCACCGTCCGCTTGAGAAAGGCGGCGTCGGACTCCAAAAGCGGCGGCGGAAGCCGGAAGAAGGCGCGCTCCCGGAACCCCCGGCCCCCCGGAAACGGGTCCCTCGCGAGGGAGCGGGTGAATTCCACCACCGGCACGATCTCCGGGACCCGGGGCAGGAGCCCGAGCTGCTCGGCCCGGCAGCCCGCGAAAAAAAGGGTCGGCAGCGTCTCCCGCCGGCTGCCCGAAACCCGGAGGGTGGGAAGGATGGTCAACCGAAGGTCCTTCCCCGAAAGGTAGAACTCCTTGTCGAACTTCCGTGCCGCCTTCAGGAACAGGTCCGTCACGTCCTGCCAGGCGACGGTGGCTCCCGTTCCCTCGACGCGGATCTCCCCCGCCGGGAGATCCGAGCGGTAGGCCGCCCGCAGGAGATCCGAAGCGTCCGGGGGGATCCTCCCCCCGCGGTGCAGCCCGGTGCCGGAAACGCGGAAGGAGTACTCCCGGTGCATCTTTCCGTACGACGCCTCGACGACCACGATGCCCTCGCCCACGAAGACCCGGAACCGGACGCCGCCGGGAGGCAGGGCCGCCAGTTCCCGTTTCGCGGAGCGGGTGATCTCCGCCCGGCCCCCGCCGCCGACGCGGAACAGGAGGTCGCCCGGGGAGACGTCGAACGGGACCCGGACGTAGAGCCCCTCCGCATCCGCGCGCATCGCAAGCGCGGTGAACCCCTTTCCGGAGCCGTCGATCTGGAACTGCACGCGGAGCCGGTCCCCGCGCACGACAGGGGCGTCCCCCGGGACGTGGGCCCAGCCGTCGCGGATCTCCCGGATCGGTCCTACCAGCTCCCCCACGTTTCCCGTGAGCCCCCCGGCGACGACGGCGGCCGGCGCCGCGCCGCCCGTGAGCCCGGGCGTCTCGCCGCGGCCGATCACCCGTTCCAGCAGCGCTTTCCCCTCGGCGACCGCCTCCGGACCCCTCCCCTCGCGGATCCGGTCGAGGGCCCGCCGGTAGGCGGACACGACGCCGCTCACGTACTCCGCGCTGCGCATCCGACCCTCGATCTTGAAGGCGGCGAACCCCAGCGGCACGAGTTCGGGGAGGAGATCGATCAGGGAAAGGTCGTGCGTGGAGAAGACCGCCTCCTCCCCGCCGGGGTGCCCGTAGAGACGGCGGCACGGCTGGACGCACGCCCCGCGGTTTCCGCTCTTGCCCCCGAGGAACGAGGAGAAGAAGCACTTCCCCGAGAAGGAGTAGCACATCGCCCCGTGGACGAAGATCTCGACCCCGACCCGGGCGGTCGAGACGATCCTTCGCACCTCGGAAAAGTCCAGGTGCCGTTCGAGGATCACCCGCTCCGCGCCCAGCGCCGCGAACGCCTCGGCGGCGAAGACGGAGGCGCAGCCGGTCTGCGTGCTCACGTGGAACGCCATTTGCGGAAAGTGGTCCCGCAGGATCCGCATGAGCCCGAGATCCGTGACGATGAGGGCGTCGGGGGAGAGGGGGGCCACCTGGTGGAGCAGCGAAATCGCCTCGGGGAGGTCCGCCTCGGTGAGGACCGTGTTCATGGCGAGGTAGACGCGGATCCCCCGCTTTTGGGCGTGCGGGAGGATCCGGCAGAGCTCCGCGAGACTGAAGTTCTCGGCGCGCTCCCTCGCGTTGAACCGCTGGAGGCCCAGGTAGACCGCGTCCGCCCCGGCGGAAACGGCCGCGAAATACGACTCCACCGATCCCGCCGGGGCCAAAAGCTCCGGGAACGCGGTCCGCGCGGGCGCCTCCGTCCCGCGCGGGAGACGTCCCCCGCGGCGCATCCTTTCCGTGCGATCGGCGGAACCCATTCTCACGTCTTTTCCGATTCCTCGCGGGATCGCCCGCAAACCCTTGCCCGGCCTGAAGGATTCTCCCGTTTTCGTTTGACAATCATCTTACATTGGTTAGACTTACCGGAAAATAGCATTCGGGGGAAATCCGCGGGAAGACCCGTTCCGGAGGCGCGAAATGAGCTGGATTCCGGCAATCCTCGTGGTCGTGCTCATCGGGTGGTTCGTCATGGCGTACAACTCCCTCGTCCGGCTGCGGAACCAGTTCAAGAACGCCTGGCACCAGATCGACGTGCAGCTGAAGCGCCGGTACGACCTCATCCCGAACCTCGTGGAGGTCGTCAAGGACTACATGTCCTACGAGCAGGAGACGCTCACCCGGGTGATCGAGGCCCGCGGGGCCGCCCTCTCCGCCCGGGGCGCGTCGGCGCAGGGAAAGGCCGAGAACGCCCTGACGGAGTCCCTCAAGAGCCTCTTCGCCGTCGTCGAGCGGTACCCGGAGCTCAAGGCGAACCAGAACGTCTCTTCCCTTCAAGAGGAGCTGGCCGGGACGGAGAACAAGATCTCCTTCGCGCGCCAGTTCTACAACGACTCGGTGATGACGTACAACAACCAGATCCAGTCCATCCCGACCAATCTCATCGCCCAGGTGTTCGACTTCTCCCGGGCGGAATATTTCGAGACCGGGGAGGAGAGCCGGGCCGTGCCGAAGGCGGACCTCCGGTAGGGGATCTCCGAGGCCGGCATGGCCGCCGAGGGAAAAATCTGCCAGCGGTGCGGGACGGCCAACCACCCCGAGGCCGCCTGGTGCAACCTGTGCCAGGAGCCCTTCGCTCCCGCTGCGGCTTCCCCGCTCATCGGGGCGGCGGGACCCGGGACTTCGGGCGTCGCCGCGCACTCCCTGCGTTCGGCCCCCATGCTCTCCTTCTACGAGGCCGCCGCCCGGAACGTCCGCAACTCCCGGCTGCTCTTTCTCGCGCTTCTCGCCTTTTTCCTCGCCGTCGGGGGGGGGATCGGCAGCGCGTACGGAAATGTCGCCTACGGCCTCGCGCTTTCCGTCATCCTCTACGCGATCCTGGCCCTGACCGCCTACTACAACGGCTCCTCCATCGTCCTGTCGATCCACGGAGCCCGCGAGGCGGATCCCGCCGACCACCGCCGGCTGCAAAACGTCGTGGAGGAGATGAGCCTCGCCGCAGGCCTTCCGGTCCCCCGCGTCTACGTGATGGAGAGCCCGGGAATGAACGCGTTCGCCGCGGGCCGAAAGCCGCAGGAGGCCCTCGTCGCGGTGACGACCGGCCTCCTCGAACGGCTCAACCGGGAGGAGCTGCAGGGGGTGATCGGCCACGAGATGGCCCACATCAAGAGCCGGGACACCCTCTATCACCTCTGCGCCGCGGTCCTCGTGGGATCGATCGCCCTCCTGGCCGACCTGTTTCTCCGGGGTGCGCCCTTCCGGGGAAGGGGCCGCTCCGCTGGCGGGGCGGGAGGAAGGGGAAACGCCGCCTTCTTCGTTCTCGGGATCCTTCTTGCGCTTCTTGCCCCCCTCGCCGCGAAGATCCTCCAGATGAGCATCTCCCGTCAGCGGGAGTACCACGCGGACGCCGTGGGTGCGCAGTTCACGCGGAATCCCCTGGGGCTCGCCTCCGCGCTCGAGAAGATCTCCCGGACCGGCGCCCAGGTCCCCGGAGAGAACCGGGGGACCCAGCACCTGTTTCTCGTCAATCCCCTTCGCGACTTCGCCGATAACGCATCGGCTCTGTTTTCCACGCATCCCTCGACCGCTCTCCGCATCCAACGGTTGAAGGCGATGGCCGGCGTCGGTGCGGCGGTACAGTCGTGATTTCTGACGAAGGAGGGTCCATGGATCGCATCGTGACGATCTTCGGAAAGGACACCTGACCGTACACGAACAACGCTCGTATGGATTACGAGAAGGCAGGAAACCAGGTAGTCTACAAGAACGTCCAGCGGGACAAGGCCGCAATGTCCGAGATGGTGGCCCTGACCGACGGACAGCGCGACGTCCCCGTGATCCTCGACGCCGGCAAGGTGACGATCGGATACGGCGGCACCTGAGCGGTGTGAAGGCCGCGGCCGTGCGCCGCGCATGCCGGTCCCGGCGGTTTTCCCGGCGGTTTTATGGTATAGCTATTCTACGGTCCGACCCAACCACTTCCACCGGAGGGTTTTAAGCGATGAAAGTCAGCGAAGATGCGCTCAAGTTCCTGAACCTGGGGATCGAGTCCGAACTCGCCGCGTACGTATTCTACCGCCGGGCGTCGAAGGTGATCGGGGACGAGAGTCTGCGAAAAGTGCTCGACGGTCTCTCCATGGACGAAAAGGAGCACTTCCTCCAGCTGGAAGACGCCTACGACAGGAACGTCCGTTCCGAGATGTGGGCCCCCTACAAGGACATCATGGCCCGGGGCGGCCTGCCCGATATCGACGAACTGATGCAACAGACCCACAAGGAGCTGCTGGGGAAGATCCCCAAGATAAAAAACAGGAAGGACGTTCTCGAAATGGCGCTTACGCTGGAAAAGGAGGCGGCCGACCTGTACCGGAACGCCTCCTCGAAGGCGAAGGACCCGGAAATCCGGAAGATCTTCGACCACCTCGTCGCCTTCGAGAAGGTGCACGTGAAGAAGATCGAAAAGGCCCTTTCCGCCCTCTGACCGGCCGGCGGGGGGAGATCTCCCCGCGCACCGATTCGATCAGCCGCCTTTGCCCCCGGGAAAAGGCGAGATCGGAAAGATCTTCCGGCGCCGCCCAACGAATCTCTTTTCCGGGCCCCGGCCGCCCGCCTGTGCGCCGGCAGCGGTACGCGTGGATCGTCGCCCGAAAATGGCTGAATTCCTGGGGGGTCGAAGCGAGCCGTTCCCCCACTTCGACGTTTAGCCCCCACCCTTCCCGAAGTTCCCTCCGGAGGGCCTCTTCCCGCGTCTCCTTCGGCCTTCGCCGCCCGCAGGGGAGTTCCCAGAGCCCGCCCAGAAGCCCCCGGTCGGGCCTCCTGCCGACGAGGACCCTCCCTTTTCCGTCCGGGATCCACGCGGCGACCAGGTCCTGGTGGGGACGCCCCCTTTTTGCCGACGCCTTCGCGGGAATCGCCTCCTGGAGACCTCCGCGAAATGCTTCACAGTGCGTCTTGAGGGGGCAGGCGGGACAGTCGGGGCGGCGGGGCGTGCAGACCGTCGCGCCCAAGTCCATGAGGGCAAGAGCCGTCTCCCGCCCCTTCCCCGGAAGGATCAGTCCCCGGGAGAGCGCCCAGAGGCGGCCCTCCGCTTCGGCGCGGGTCAGGGGCTCCGTGACGGCGAAAAGCCGGGCGAGGACCCGCTTCGCGTTGGCGTCGAGGATCGGGGCGTCCTTCCGGAAGGCGAGCGCCGCGATGGCCCCGGCCGTCGTCCGGCCGATGCCGGGCAGCGCCTCAAGGGCCTCCGGGTCCTCCGGCAGGCGGCCGCCGTGCTCCCGGACGACGAGTGCCGCCGCCCGGTGGAGGTTCCTCGCCCGGGAGTAGTACCCCAGCCCCTCCCAGAGCTTCATCACCCGGTCCGGGGGCGCTTCCGCCAGGGCCCGCACCGAGGGGAACGCCGAGAGGAACCGGCGGTAATAGGGGGCGACGGTCGTAACCCGGGTCTGCTGGAGCATGATCTCCGACACCCAGATCCGGTACGGGTCGTCCGTCTCCCGCCAGTCCATCGTCCTCGCCGACCGCTCGAACCACGAAAGAAGCCGGCGGGAGGCCGCGCGCAGCCGCCTTCCCTCCGGAAGCCCCCGCGGGGGGCCGGACCCGGAGCCCTCCCCAGGCGTCATGCGACGGCCGTGCGTGCGGATCCGGGGCTACAGATCTTCCAGGAGCCCCGCAAAGGTGTCGTGGTGATCCTCTTCGTCGGCCAGGATCTCCTTGAAGAGCTTCTCGGTGACCTCGTCGCCCTCCTTCCGGGCCACCTCGATGATCTTCCGGTAGAGCGCGATGGCGCCCTCCTCGTCCTTCTTGTCCGTCTGGAGCATCTCTTTCAGCGTGTCCCCGACGACGATCGGCGCGGGCTTGGTGGTCGGCTTCCCCCCGAGGTAGACGAGCCGCTCGGCGATCGCCTCGGCGTGCTTCATCTCCGTGACGGCGAACTTCTTCAGGACGTCCTTCACGGCGAATCCCTTCACGCCCATCCACTGCACGTGCTGCCACATGTACTGCACGGAGACCTGGAGTTCCCTCGCCACCGCACCGTTCAACAGGTCCATCAGCTGCTTCGACGCCTTCGGGGTCTTCATCGCGAACGCCTCCTGGTGATGGGTGGGAATTTCGACGATACATCGTACCACAAAAGGAAACGGGGGCCGCTTTCCGGCCCCCGGGGGAAACGAAAGGGGGGCCTTCCCGGCCGCCCCCTAAGGCCGTCAGAACCTGTACCCGATGTCCAACGCGACGAGGTGCGCGTCGCCCGTCCACTTGCC
>DASUAN010000118.1:0-2360 GCA_035763765.1 Candidatus Deferrimicrobiaceae bacterium | reverse complement strand
TTCCGGATCTCTTCCTGGATCCGGGAGACTTTCTTCGACTGGCTCCACCGCACGACCTCGATCGATCCCGAAACGGCCAGGATGGCGATTGCCGCCGCGGCGGCCACAATGCGGACCCGGGATCTCTGCCTTGCCCTATCCGACTCGGCCTCCGCGGATGTCCGAAGGGAGAAGCCCCCGGTTTCCCGGCCGTAGAAGGGCGAAATCGCCGCGCCGTAGGCCAAGGAAGATGCGTTCCCCAAGTCCCCCGGCGGGACAAAGGGGTTCGCCTGGGGCAGGATCTCCTCCAGAGGAGGGGAAAGGTTGCCGAAGACGATGGAGGTCTGGGGCGGGGAATCTTGGGCCTCGCCCACGACCTCCCGAATTCCGCCGACCAAATCCTCGGGGTTTGCGGCGAACGCCTCGGGGAACTGGCGGGCCGACGAGACGGCGCCCGCGGACAGCCGCATGACGATGAAATCGTTCCGGCCGGAAAACACCAGTCCGGAGTATCCTTTTTTCGAGGAAAGGACGGCACAAAGGAGCGCCACATGATCGGTGATCGCCCGGTCCGGGTGGAATCCGGCAGAGGAGAATGCGGCCACCGCCTTCTCCACGACGGAGCGCCGTGCCGCGATGGCCATAAAGGTCCCCTTCTCGGCGGCAGGCGAGGGAAGGACGTCGGAGAGGATTTCCTCATCCTCCATGGGGAGGTTCCCCTCGAGCTCCGCGAGGTGGATCTTCTTCGCCCGCGGAAGGTCGGAGACGGGCAGCGAAATCCGACGGAGGAAAGTCCACGCGGGAGGAAGGGACAGCACGGCAGGGGGGAGGGGTCCCGGGCCGGCGATCTTGCGGACTTCCTCCGCGAGGCGCGCGATGTCTTCGGGACCTCCGTACGGCTCCCCGCACGACACGGAGCACTCCCCCTCTATCTTCGAGGAGAAGAGGGACTGCTCCCACAAGACCGCCGAGAGACTATCGGGAGCGATGGAGATGCCGAGGCTCTTCGATGTCCCAACTGCGGAAAGGCTGTTGCGCACGATGGAGAGGCCGAGGCTTCTCAAGGTCCCTTCCCTAAAAGAACTGGAACTGCCCTGCCGGCGACAGGAGAGTTCCCGTAATCCTCAGATTAGCATTCTTGGCGTTTTTCGCCAGCAGGTCAAATATTCCGGCGATCTTCCCCTCGAGGGGATTCTCGACCGTAAGGTGGAACGTGACCGTCGACCGGGAAGGCGTGAAGATTTCCGCGATCTCCCCGTTCCCCCGGACCCGGGCCCCCTCGAAGGTTCCGGTGATCGAGGAGACGATCAGCGATCGATCCCGGAAGGCGAACAGGATCGTGACGTCCTCGAGCAGGGCCTCCCGGATGGGGGAGGTCGGTTCGGGGATCGGCACCCGCATCCATGCGAATCGCCCCTTTCCCGTGCCGGCCACTCCTCCCGATGCCGACCGCCTCCACTGTGCTTCCGCGGAGTCCAGGAGAAAGCCCGCCCCCGAGACAGGGAACGGAACCAGGGGAGTCAGGTCCGCGCTGGCCAGGCGTTCCAGGGTAAGGCGTCCCTTGCCGGGGTTCCAGAATCGGGGGGAGATATGGACCTCCGCCTTCGCATCCCCTTTCGCGACGGTGACGTGAAAGGGAAGCCACCGCAGCAAGCCGGTCCACTCCCAGGCGGCCTGGACCAGATCCAGTCGAAGCGTCCCCCCTCCTTGCCGGGTGACGGCGGCGTTCTCCATCCGGAAGGCGAAGGGAAATTCCGTCCGGAAGGATTGGGAGGAGATCCCGAAGCCGCCCCGGGCGAGAACCGGGCGGACGAAGGAGAGGACCGCGTCTCCCGGAAGCGTATGGATGAGGACCGACAGGAAGACGAAGAGAAAGAGAACGGCGCCCAGGGCCAGCCACAGCCACCGCCCCCGGGCGAGAAGCTTATGCCCCAAGAGATCTCCTCAGGACGCGGCGAATTCCCAGGAAAAGGATCGGGAGAAAGAGAAGGAGAGCCTCCGGAATCCGCTCCCAACCGCCCGAACCGTGTCCGGATGCCGCCATGCACCCCGATTCGTCGCTATCGACCGCCCGCACGGTGGGCACACCGGTTACGTCGAGGTTCCGGTTTCCCGTGGCCGTATTCTCCCCGGACCAGAACACGAGGGCTTTGCCGCTGGTGTAGGCGATGGCTGCCCGGGTGTAATCCCCGGGAAGGGAAACGGGGAACTCGGACGAGTCGAGGCCCACCGGGACGGGGTTCGAAACGAACTGCGCGAAGGGAAAATCGCTCGTTCTCTTGAACGCGTAATAGGTGGAACGCGTTCCGTTGCGCCCGTACCCGGTCAGGTGGATGCTTCCGAGGATGTCGATGAACGCTTCGGGCCGGAAGAGACGGAAC
>DASUAN010000117.1:0-3261 GCA_035763765.1 Candidatus Deferrimicrobiaceae bacterium | reverse complement strand
GTGGAGACTGAGGCGGTGTCGATCCGACTCTTTCTGCTTCATCGACTCGCGGATCTTCTCCTGGGAAAGCGGATCGAAGGGAAGGACCTCCTCCCAGATCTTTCCGATGGAGCCGGCCCGATCCACCCCCTCGATCCGCTCGCAGAACTCGCTCATGAAGGAAACGGCTCCGTTTTCTTGCAAGGCGACCGTTCCGATCCGGAGGAGATTTAGCATGGCGAGGAGATCCTCGTTGCCTTTGCGAATCGCCTCGAGCGCCTCCCGGGCGGCCTCCTCCGCCTCTTTGCGCCGGGTGACGTCGCGCTGGATCCCAACGGCCCGCAGCGGCTTCCCCTTCGGGTCACGCACAAAGATGCCCCCGGAGACGGTGACCCACCGACACCCGCCGCCCTTCTTCCTCATGCGCAGTTCCTCACAGTAGTACTGGCTTTCTCCGCTGATATGCGCCAGGAACCTTTCCCTTACGCTGACCATGTCGTCCGGGTGAACCAGATCCATCCAGGCCTCGGCCGTGGGCCCGATTTCGGACGGGTCGTACCCGAGCATCGTCGCCAGGCGATCGTTTTTGACGAGCTGTCCCGTGGTGATGTCCCAGTCCCACATCCCCAGGTCCCCCCCCCGGATAGCCATCGCCAGGCGCTCCTCGCTCTCCCGCAATGCCCTCTCCGCAGCACGGCGCTTGGAGATGTCCCGGAGGATTCCGGTGAAAAGCGTCCGGTCGGGAAGCGCGACCTCCGCGATCGTCAGTTCGATCGGGACGATCGATCCGTCCTTGCGGATCCCCTCGGCCTCCCTCCCGATCCCGATCACCGCCGCCTGTCCCGTCTCGAGATATCGGCGAATATAGCCGTCATGAAGGTGCCGGTTCGGCTCGGGCATCAAAAGGTTCACGTTCCGGCCGAGGAGTTCCTCCGGGGTGTACCCGAAGATCTTCTCCACGGAGGGATTGGCCGACTCGATCATTCCATCCGAGTTTACCGTGATGATGGCGTCCACGGCCCCGTCGAGGATCGCCTTCAGGCGCACCCTCTCCTCTTCGAACCGGGTCAGCATCCGATCCCGATCCCGTCGTGTCCGGAAGGCGTGGATCAGGTTCCCGCACATGGAAGTGAAGGGGTGCAAGAATTCGACGAGTTCGTCATCGTAGCCCCCCGGGCGGTTGGCGATCCCCGACATCCCCACCATTTCGCCGCCGGCGTATATCGGAATCCCGAGGAAGGAGTTCAGGGGAGGATGCCCTTCAGGCAGTCCTCCCCGCCTCGGGTCCTTCGACGGGTCGTTCGAGATCACGGGCTCCCCCGTCACCATCACCGCCCCGAACAGCGTCTTCAGGTTGCGGAACTCGAGACCCTCGGGGGCGTGCTCTTCGTAAAAACGGCGGGTCTCTTCGTTCCAGGCGATGTTCGTGATCGCGTGTTCCTTGAGGTAGGGGTTCCCATCGGGATCCCGAAGGACCTCGCCGATGAAGCCGAACTCGCTTTCGGTCACCGAAAGGAGGACCTGGAGCAGACCGTCGAAGATCATGGCCGGATCCCGATGTTTGAACCATTGCGTCTGAGCCTCCGTCATCGCCTCGAGCAATCTGCGGTCTTGGCTCATCGGTTCCTCCCCGCTGTCCATTGGGCTTCGTCCCGCTGCTTCCATGTACCGGACGGTTTCGAGGATTGTATCACGGCTGTCTCATAAAACACCAATGAAACAGTCCGGATACAGTTTTTCCGGCATTGGAGACGGATCCCGGGGCGTCATCATTTCGAATGAGAATATTATAAACATTTAAAAAACATAGGTAAAAAGCACTTCGATCCCCTCGCTCTCCGGTTTTGGCACGCCCCTTGATCTAATGACGGGAAAATCAAATCCCGGAGGGGATAAAAAAATGAAGACGATGATCGGATACAGACACTCGACAGTTGGCGCGGCGTTTCTTTCAACCCTTATCGTTGCATCGCTTCTGGTCTTCTTTCCGATGAAGGCCCATTCAATCGATTCCTGCAACGCGGCAGTGGCGAGCCTGGAAGGAACCGGTACAAATAGCTGGACGATTTGGGCTGGCCAGACGATCAGGGCAGGGGAGGTCACCTCGAAGGTGAACGGCTCCAACCTGGAAGTCACATTCACCACGGTTGACGGCTGGCAGCTCTCCGAGGCGCACCTCTGGGTCGGGCGATCGCCAAATGACATTCCCCAGACGAAGACAGGGAACCCGATCCCAGGGCAATTCCCTTACAAATCGGGAACGCTGGCGGGAGTCAGCACCTATACCTTCAATATTCCGCTGAACAGCACGGGATTGAACTTCTCGTGCCCCGCAAGAGACGTGGATTATTTAATGGCGGCGCACGCATCGGTCCGGAAACCGAACGGGAGCGGCGGATACCAGACAGAAACCGGATGGTCTGAAGGCAGCCCGATCACCAGCAAGGGGAACTGGGCTACCGTTTCGACCCTGACGATGACCTGCAACTGCGCAAAAGTGGGGCCCTCGAAATGCGAGACGGCGTTCGCTAAGGATGATAAGGACATCACTAAAAGCGTCTGCTTCCTCTCACTCGGCTTCGATCGTTGGGGATGGACGAACGGTCCGTACGGCAATGGGACTTATGTGATGAATATTTATGGGGGAGCCGGACAGTGCGACACTTCCAAGGGATTCGGAGCACCTGTGGGCACACTTACGGTGAACTATAATGGCACAACGGGGCTCGCGACCGCGACCTTTAATGTGAACAGTGGTTTCTGGATGGAGGAAACGCATTTGTATATCGGGGGCACCCAACTGCCGAAGTTCAAGCAGGGCAAGTCATTGAGCGACACGGTGGCTCCGGGCCAGTACCCCTTCATCCATGACGATTTGACGGGGGACAAAAGAACTGATACATACTCCGTCAATCCAATCAATGCAAGCGGATCTATCTACGTGATCGGACACGCGGTGGTCTGCGAACTGGAATAGTAGGGGAACGCTGGCATGTTGTGCCGGGCTTCCGCCCGGGACGACGAGGCAGCCCCTCCGGGCAAGAGGGCCCGGGCAAAACGATCGAAAGAACCGGGGGCCGGTTGAACAACCGGCCCCCGGACATTTTTCGGATCGAACCGTTTCCCGGTCGCTCCGGTTTCGCAGGCGCAGCGATTCGTTACAGGGCAGTGGCGGGATGAAAATTGCCTTGGGGCCAGGGGGGCCGCAGAGACCCTTGGCGGAGTCCCCCCTTCGGCACCAGTCGAAATGGTGCAGGCGCCCAGTGGATCCGGCGCCTTCAA
>DASUAN010000116.1:0-6113 GCA_035763765.1 Candidatus Deferrimicrobiaceae bacterium | reverse complement strand
CTCCGGATGCACTCCCGGACCATGGAGCGGCCGATTCCCTGTCGGCGGGCGCCCTGCCGGACGGCGATATTCAGCAGGTGGGACTCCTCGCCCACGGTCCAGCAGACGGCGTATCCCGCCAGCTCCCCGGCCGGCTCCTCGACAACCACGATGGCGTCGGAAAACCCCCGGCCGATCTCCTCCTCGAAGAGGGCACGGGCCCACGGGGATGGAAAAGACACCTTTTCGATGGCCATCACGCCGTCCAGATCCCCGGCATCCAGGTCTTTGATCCGGAACCGCAGGGGAATTCCCTCCGGCTACCAGCGGATCAGGGTCGAGGCCCACGTGAATCCCGACCCGAACGCCGCCAGGCAGACGACATCTCCTTCCCGGATCCTCCCCTCCTCGACGCATTCGTCGAGAGCGATCGGAATGGAGGCGGCGGTAGTGTTCCCGTATTTCTCGATGTTGGAATAGACCTTCTCCGGCGGGACCTCGAGGGCCTTCGCCACCGCCTGGGTAATTCGCAGATTCGCCTGGTGCGGGATGACGAGCGAAAGGTCGGAAAGGGTCATCCCGTTCGAGGCGAGCGCCTCCTGGATCACCTCGGGGAAGCGCCGGACCGCGTGGGTAAACACGTACCGGCCGTTCATGTACGGCAGGTGCCTCCCGGCGTCGATCATCTCCTTGCTGATCCGCGGATTCTCGATGGAGGCAGGAGCCTCCACCATGAGCTCGCGCGCATGCTTCCCCTCCGAATGAAGGTGGCAGGACAGGATCCCCTTCCCGGGTTCCGAAGGGCCGACCACCGCCGCGCCGCCGCCGTCCCCGAAGATCACGGCCACGTCCCGGCCTTCGGTGCTCATGTCGAGTCCGGTGCTCTGCACCTCCGCTCCGATGACGAGCACGTGCTCGAAGAATCCCGCCTTGACGTACGCCTCCGCCACCGACAACGCGTAGAGAAACCCGGAGCACTGGACCCGGACGTCGAGCGCACCGATGTTGTTCATTCCAAGCTTCTCCTGCACGAGGACCCCGTTGCCGGGCAGGAACATGTCCGGGGTCTGCGTGGAGAAGAGGAGGAACTGGATGTCCTTCGGCGTGAGCCCGGCGCGCTCGATGGCCCGTTCCGCCGCCTGCGCGCCGAGGTCGGCCGAGCCGATCCCCGCTTCGACGAACCTGCGCTCCCGAATGCCCGTGCGCTGCACGATCCACTCGTCCGTCGTGTCCATCAGGGCCGTCAGCTCGGCGTTGGTGACGACGCGCGGGGGAAGCGCGCGTCCCGTCCCGAGAATTCTCGCTCCCCTCATCGGTCCCCCCTCAGATGATCAATACGGCCGCGGCGATGACCGTGGTGTATTCGTCCTTTACGATTGCCGACTGGGTGATGTTGAACGAACGGTAGATCTTCCCGCTGATCTTCCACACCTCCTTCTTCTCGTCCCAGCTTTTCTCCTCGTCGAACTCGAGCCCAAGGGTGGAGGCAAGCATGGCCGCGGCCAGGTCCTCGGCGTACTCCCCCGCCACTTTTTCCGACTGCCCGAAAGCGTGGTGCTCGCTCAGGTAGCCGTACACGGAACGGTCGGAGGGGAGGGCGCACCCCACAGAGGCTGCGATGAGCCTGCGGGGTTCGTCGCTCTGGCACTTGCTCATGACCACGAACACGATCTCGCCGGGGGTCAGCTCCTTCAACCCCGCCTCCTTGTTGATGATCTTGCACTTGGGGGGGAATATGCTCGACACCTGAACCAGGTTGTACTTCTCGATCCCCGCGTCGCGGAGGGCAAGCTCGAACGACGTCAGCTGCTCCCGGTGCCGCCCGACTCCCTTGGTGAAAAAGATCTTCGAAGGCACGAACATCGACGACGTCTCCTTTGAAGGGGGATCCTCCTACTTCTCGCCCCGCTTGGCGAGAACCCACCCCATCATCCGATAGCACAGCTTCGCCGCAAGAAAATCGGGCGCCACGATGCCGGGAATGGGGGACAGCTCCATGATGTCGAAGCCCACGACGTTGCAGCCGGCGCGCATCACGTCCCGCAGGATGTCGATCACCTCGAACCAGCACAGCCCCCCGGGCTCCGGCGTTCCCACGGCGGGCATGATGCCCGGGTCGAACGCGTCGAGGTCGATCGATATGTAGACGTTGCCGGAGAGGCTGCTCACGATCCCCCGGGTGACATCCGCGAGATTGTCCCGCACCTCCGACGCGTAGAACGTCTTGACGTTTTCCGCCTTCCGCAGGAAGCGGTCCTCCTCTTCGGAGATGCTGCGCACTCCGACCTGCACGAGCTTGGCTCCGGAGTCCACGATGCGGCGTCCCACGCAGGCGTGGTTCCACGGGGTTCCGAGATACGTGTCCCGCAGGTCCGCGTGCGCGTCGAACTGGAGCACGGTGAGGTCCTCGTACCGTTTCCTCAACGCGGAGACCGCTCCGCACGTCCCCGAGTGCTCCCCGCCCAGGACGACGGGAAATTTCCCTGCCCGGATCACCGCCTTCATCCGCTTTTCCAGCTCCTTCAACATGGCGAGCGGTCCCGTGGTCAACAGCGGGATTTCCGTGGACACGAATATGCCCGCCCGGTACGGTTCGATCTTGTTCTCCTCATCGAACAGTTCCATGTGTTGCGACGCCTCGATGATCGCCCGGGGGCCGTTGCGCGTCCCGGACACGTACGTCGTGGTCAGGTCGATTGGGAACGGGACCACGACGAACGACGAGCTCTTCCACGAGGAGTACTTGTCGGGGATCCCTCCGAAACTCACCGAATACTGTTTCACGGAGAACCCTCCTTGCATTTCATTCCTTTTCGTCGCGCCGATTTTACCTTGACCGTGATGCGATAGACAACCACATAAGCCACCGCCGCGGCGGCAAGGCCCACGATCGTCGTGCCCAGGAACAGGGGAGCGGCGTAGGGAACGGCCGCCATCAGAACGGTCTTGAGCGTATAGCTCTCGAATGACGGAGGGGGGATCTGCATGCCCAGGATCCACTTCCCCAGGCGGAAACACCCGTAGAAGACGAAGGGCATCGTGTACGGATTGTTCACCCAGACTCCCGCCATGGTCGCCACCTTGTTGAACCGGAAGACAATGGCGATGATCAGCGCCAGGACCATATGGAGGGTCACCAGCGGGGTGAAGCTGAAGAAGACGCCCACGGCGAACCCCGCCGCCAGACTTCTCTCGTCGTCGTCGGTGCCCACCGCATCGCGGATCGCTTCCCGCATCTTTTTCCAGCCGATCACGGACCTCTCCCTCCCCGGCGTTCAGGAACCGCTCGCCGCACGAGCCCCCGGGCGTTCGGAGGGACGCGCGTCGATCAGCCGCAGCCGGAGCGACCGGTCCCCCCGGAAAAACGTCCACTGGGGAGTGAACAGGATGTCGAGGAACCCGCCCGGTCCCTCCGGGAGATGGGTCCGGTGGAAAGCCACCGCCTCGAAGCGACGGGCGTCCCCCGAAAGCTCGGCCTTGAGATGGTTGCCGCCCTCGCCGAACAGGGAATATCTTTCCAGGCGCACGTCGCGGACGATCAAAACCGGTTCCTCGTTTCCCACCCCGAACGGGCGCAACCGGTCCAGTTCCTCCATGAGTCGGTGGTTGATCTCCCCGAAACGAATCCCCGCGTCGACTTGAACGCGCGGAACCCCTTCGCGTCCCGAGGCGAACGCTCTCGCGGCGCGGTCCAGCCCCTCCCGGAAGGCGCAGAGATTTCCCGCCGGCAGGGAGACGCCGGCCGCCTGCATGTGCCCCCCGTAGCGGGTCAGCAAATGGGACAGGCCGGCAAGCGCGTCGATCAGCGGGAAGCCTCCCGCGCTCCGGACCGAACCCGTCGCCTCTTCCCCCTCGATCCGAAGGAGGACGGTGGGGCGATGATACCGCTCGGCGATCTTGGCCGACACAATCCCGAGGATCCCCAGGTGCCAGCTGGGATCCGCAAGGACGACCGCACCGAGGGACGAGACGGGCGGGCCCGCCTCCACCGCGGCCGTGGCCGAGCGCAGGATCCGTTCCTCCTCGCGTTGCCTTCGGGCGTTGTCCGTGTGAAGCTCCGCGGCGATGCGCAGGGCGCGTTCGAAACGGTCCGTCACGAGAAGCGCGGAACTCCGCGTGGAGTCCCCTACCCTTCCCGCCGCGTTGAGGCGCGGCCCGATTCGGAATCCCAGATCGATCTCGTTCACGTTCTCCGGTGCGATCCCGGATACGGAAAGAAGGGCCCGGATCCCGGGCCTCGCGCGTTGACGGATCTCCTCGAGGCCGGCTTTCACGAACAGGCGGTTGTCGCCCCGCAAGGGAGCCATGTCCGCCACGGTTCCGAGCGCCACGAGGTCGAGGTATTTCCGCAGGCCGGGCTCCTCCCCTTCGGGAAATGCGCATTCCTCCCGAAGCAGACGCCGGATCCCGCACATCAGCAGAAAGACCACGCCGACTCCGGCGAGATCCTTCTCGGGGTACGGACAATCTTTCTGTTTCGGGTTCAGGACGGCGAGGGCGGGGGGAACGACCTCCCCGGGGACGTGGTGGTCCGTGACGATGACATCCATTCCCGCCGCGGAGGCGTGCCGGATCGCCTCCACGTCGGTGATGCCGCAATCCACGGTGACGACGAGCTTTACGCCGGCACGGGCGGCGTCATCCAGGTGGTCCTTCTTGAGGCCATACCCGTCCACCACCCGATGATTCTGGTGGATCCGGACGTTCGCATCCGGAAACCGTTCGGTCAGGAAAAGGTAGAGGCAGGCCGCCCCGGTGGCGCCGTCCGCATCATAATCGGCGTACACGAGGATCGGCTCCCTCCGCCGAGCGGCATCGACGAGCCTGCGGGACGCCTCCTCGAGGTCTTTCATCCGGAAGGGGGAGGAGAGGTCGCGGAGCGTGCCGTTGAGAAACCGGACCGCCTCGCGGGGATCGGTGATCCCGCGGTTCACCAGGATCCGGGAAGCGGTTTCGGAAAGCCCGGTCGTCTCCCGGATCTCCCGGACGAGCAGGTCATCCGGGGAGCGAAGCAGCCACGTTCGGCCGGCGGCCCCCGCCACCCCTCGCCGTTACCTTTTCACCTGGACCATCTTCTCCCCCCGCCAGATCGCAATGATAGGGCTGGCCACGAAGACGGAGGAATAGGTCCCGATGATGATGCCGATCGCCAGTGCGAGGGAGAAATCCTTCAGGACGATCCCCCCGAACAGTAAAAGCGCGAGGCATGCCATGAATGTGGTGAGCGAGGTGATCACGGTGCGGCTCAGCACCTCGTTGACGCTCAGGTTGATCGTCTCCGAAAAGGTGCCTTTCTTGCGAAGACGGATGTTTTCCCGGATCCTGTCGAAGACGACGACGGTGTCGGTAAGGGAATACCCCCCGATGGTGAGGAGGGCCGTGATGAAAAGGAGGTCCATCTCCCGGCCGAGCAGGTAGAAGATCCCCACGAGCATGATGACGTCGTGGAACGTCGCAATCGCCGCCGCGACGCCGAACTTGAACTCGAACCTCCAGGCAAGGTAGAAAATGATCGCGGCCGCCGAGACGGCCAGCGCGAAGAGGGCGTCCGTACGCAGTTTTTTCCCGATGGCGGGTCCGATCTCGGAGATGGATTCCACGGTCTGCGGTTTGCCGGGAAATCCTGCCTTGAGAAGACCGACGACCCTTTCCCCGACCATCTTCTCCTCCCCTCCCCTCGCGCTCACCTTGATGATGAAGATGTTCTCCTCGGGGACCGCCTGGAGTCCCGCCTCCGGGAATCCCCCGTCGGCGAGGACTTTCCGGATTTCCTCCATCTGCGCAGGCTGCCCGAACCGTACCTGAACGGCGGTTCCCCCCGCGAGATCGATCCCCAGGTTCGCATGGCCCAGGAAGATCTGGAAGATGGCATACAGGCCAAGCAGCACGACCGCGCCGGAGAATGCGAACGCGTATTTCTTGAGGCCCATGAAATCGATGTCGGTCTTCTTGATCAGTTCGAACATGTTCTTCGTCGTCCCCTGTGCCTCGGTGGTCCCCCCCGGGGGGGTCGATCAGATGCTCAGCACCTGCATCGGGCGTCTGGCGTTCAGGTAGTCGAAGACGACCTTGGTGCAGACGAGCGCCGTGAAGAGATTGATGGCCACCCCCATCGAGAGGGTGACGGCGAATCC